>CANTGP010000014.1 GCA_947653315.1 uncultured Lachnospiraceae bacterium | reverse complement strand
AATGAGATAGGTTTTCACAGGCTGCGGAACGCCCTCTATCGGCATCCGTGCCGAATCGGGCTAAATCGGGCATCCATGCCCGATTTTCCTTGGGTGTCCGCATTCTGTTAAGAAAAACTCCGCCGGAAACGAAGCACGGAAAATCCGGGACAGGCAATCCCTCTGCCGCCGCCCCGCAAAAAAATCCCTCCCGTGCTGGGTAAGGTAAAAGGAAATGTTATGATGTTTCATTCTATTTTTTGATAAACAGCAAAAACCGGGAATGGGGTGCCCTGCCTGGGTTTGTCCCTGCCGCAGAAAAATAAATAGTTACAGGGTGGTATTCTTATAAATGTTATGGTATATTTATTAGAAAGATAAAAAGGAGATAGTTTATGATTTGTCCAAAATGCGGAAGCAATAGAGTGGTAACACAAACATTAACGGATACGGAGGTAACGGAAAAGACAAAAGGGTTTGGCTGTTTTAAGGCATGTATCGGATATCTTTTGTTTAATGTATGGGGGATTCTGTGCGGGTTATGCGGAATGGGAAAAGGAAAAAGAAAGACGACCACTACAACAAAGGTAGTAAATGTATGTCAGGATTGCGGCAATCGTTTTTAGAATTCATCAGGACGGTTGGAAACCAAAGCGGCTGTCACCAAATGCCGGAAAGGAGCTTTTTCTATAAAGGAAAGCAGTTTCCGGTATGCGCGAGGTGTACAGGCGTCTTTTTTGGTCATATGACGGCGGTCCTTTTATTTTTGTGCCGCAAAGAGGTTTCTTTGCCGAAATGCTTTTTTCTTATGGGTATTATGGGGGCGGACTGGGGGATACAGGAAACGGGTTTTATGGAATCCACCAATCCCAGAAGGCTTGTGACGGGGTTTTGCGGCGGATTGGGCTTGTTTTCCTTTTATGGGTGGTTGGTACGCCGGTTATGGAATATCTCAAAAAAATGTTTTGTTTACCGGAAAATATGGCAATAATAAAAAAAGAATTAGAAAATATATGGAAATATAGGAAAAAAATAGAATAAAAAGTAATAAAAAGAAATTAGATGTGGAAACCCCATGCAAGGTTATGGTAAATTATAGGTAGACAGTAACGGAACATAAGGAGGGGACGGATATGGAAACGAACACGATGGATGAACAAAAATTGGCAGACGACAGTAATAAGGTGATATCCCCCATGAGAAGTATCCACATGATTCCCATGGATATGGTAAACGGATTTGAAGTACGTCCCGGTATGTATGAAGTGAACGGGGCGACGGCAATTCCCTGCGGAGTAAATTTCACGGTGCAGTCTTATTGGGCGACATCCTGTGAGCTGCTTTTATTCCATAGGTTGGAGGACAAGCCTTATGCGGTCATTCCGTTTCCGGAGCATTACAAAATCGGAAAAGTATATTCCATGATTGTATTCGGACTTGATATCGAGCAGTTTGAGTATGCATACAGGCTGTACGGCTCCGATGATCCGAAAAAGAGCTTGTTTACCGATAAAAGCAAATACCTGCTGGATATTTACGCAAAAGCGGTGACGGGGCAGAGGGATTGGGGGGTATTAAGCAGGGATACCAACTGTTACCGGGCAAGGGTGGTTAAGGATGACTTTGACTGGGGAAACAGCAGACAACCATTGATTCCCATGGAGGATTTGGTTATTTATGAAATGCATGTCAGGGGATTTACGAGACACGGTTCTTCCGGCGTGGAGTATCCGGGAACATTTAAAGGCCTGCAGGAAAAAATCAGTTACCTGAAGGATTTGGGTGTGAATGCCGTGGAACTGATGCCGGTGTTTGAATTCGACGAAATGAAGGATTACCGGGAAGTGAACGGGAAAATCGTCATGGATTATTGGGGATATAACACGGTCAGCTTCTTCGCGCCGAATACGGGTTATACGGCAGAAGTGGAACATAACCATGAAGGCACGGAATTAAAAAGGCTGATTAAGGAATTGAATGAAAACGGAATCGAATGTTTCCTGGATGTTGTTTTTAACCATACGGCGGAAGGAAATGAGATGGGTTCCTGTTTTTCCTTTAAGGGTTTCGATAATGATATCTATTATATGCTGACGCCGGACGGGCATTATTATAATTTCAGCGGATGCGGCAATACGCTGAACTGTAATCACCCCATGGTACAGTTGATGATTACGGAGTGTTTAAGGTATTGGACTACCGCATACCATATAGACGGGTTCCGGTTCGATTTGGCGACCATACTTGGACGGAATGAAGACGGATCGCCCATGAGCAATCCCCCTCTATTAAAAAATCTTGCGTTTGACCCTATATTGGGCAATGTAAAACTGATTGCGGAAGCATGGGATGCAGGCGGTTTGTACCAGGTGGGAAGTTTTCCGGCATGGAACCGTTGGGCGGAATGGAACGGCAGATACCGGGACGATATGAGGGATTTCCTGAAAGGTGATTACGGGATGTCCCATATAGCGGCAAAAAGGATTACGGGCTCAACAGATCTTTATGATCCGAAGGAAAGGGGAAACAATGCGTCGGTAAATTTCATTACCTGCCATGACGGATTTCCCCTGTGGGATCTGTACAGTTACAATACCAAACATAATGAAGCGAACGGGTGGAACAATACGGACGGAAGCGATGATAACAGGAGTTGGAACTGCGGAGTGGAAGGGGAAACGGACAATGAGGAAATCCTTACCCTGCGCCGCCGTCTTGTGAAAAATGCGGCTGCCGTACTTATGATGAGCCGGGGAATCCCCATGTTTCTTGCCGGAGATGAATTTGGGAATACCCAGTTTGGCAATAACAATGCATACTGTCAGGATAATGAAATATCATGGCTGGATTGGAACCGGCTGGAGGAGAATAAGGATATTTACGAATTTTTCCGATATATGATACGGTTCAGGAAAAAACACCATGTTATAAGGAAAGATATGGGACGCTGCTCCCTTGGGTTTCCTGAAATACAGATTGCGCAGGCCAGTGAAGCAAGTAAAATACTCAGGGTGATGTATGCCGGAAGGAAAGAAAAAAATGATGGGGATGATATCGTTTACCTTGCCATTAACACTTTTTGGGAACCCCAGGAATTCCAACTTCCCATCCTTCCGCCCGGAACGAACTGGTATGTGGCAGTGGATACGGGCTTCGGATATCTGCCGGAAGGAATTGCGGAAGAAAAAGATATGGTGCTGGTAAGCGGCGGAAAAGTAAAAATGATTCCTCGTTCCGTGTGCGTGTTAATGGTAAAATAGCAGGGAAATAAATAAGAAAAATAAACAGTAAAAAAGATATAAGATAAGAAAAAAAATATAAGATTAGAAAAAAAATATAAGATAAAAAAAAAGATGTGAGATAAGAAAAAAAATATAAAATTAGAAAAAAGATAAGAAAATAAAGAAAGAGTATGGAGGAAATTATGGAAAACAATATGGAAAACCAAAGCGGCATGGAAAACGAAACAATGGAAGATTACAGCAGGGAATTGGAAGCGTCTTTCCGTAAGATTGGGGAAGGGGATATTATTTCCGGTACGGTGATTTCCGTCAGCGAAGAAGAAGTAATCTTGGATTTGAATTATTATGCGCAAGGTGTGATTAAAGCGGAGGATATGAGCAATGATCCGAAATATAATCTTTTGGATGAGGTAAAGATAGGGGATACCGTAGAAGGCACTGTGGTAAGTACCGATGACGGGGCAGGAAATATCCGCCTTTCCTGCAAGGAAGCAAAGGATGTGCTTTCCTGGGATATTCTGAAGAAATACATGGAAGAAGAAACGGAAATACCGGTTAAAGTCAGCGAAGTGGTAAACGGCGGCGTGATTGCTTATGCGGAAGGAATCCGCGGATTTATTCCTGCTTCCCATTTATCCTTAAGTTATGTGGAAGATTTGGGCGAGTGGGTGAATAAGCAGCTTACGGTAAAAGTCATTACCGTGGAAGAAGACAGGAAAAAACTGGTGATGTCCGCAAAAGCAGTGGAAAAGAAAAAAGCGGAAGCGGAAACCCGGCATAAGATTTCCATGCTGGCTCCGGGAACCATTTTGGAAGGAAAAGTGGAATCGCTGATGCCTTACGGCGCTTTTGTTGCCCTTCCCGAAAAATTAAGCGGATTGGTGCACATTTCGCAAATCAGCCAAAAGCGGATTAAAAAGCCTTCGGAAGTACTTAACGTAGGGGACACCGTAAAAGTTAAAGTGTTAAACACCAATGACGGAAAGATTAGTTTAAGCATGAAAGCGGTGGAAGAAGATTCCAAACCGGATGAATTTAATGAAAAGGAAGCGGCAGAGTACAGCTCACGCGAACAGATAGGGACTTCCCTTGGAGATTTATTTAAGAAGTTGGGTTTATAAAAGAATGTAACGATTTTGTGTGAGAGAGGTTTCCGTTATGTCAGTGGATAGGGTCAGGGAGTATTTAAAAGGATTTGGGTTGGACAGTAAAGTGAAGGAATTTGAAGTTTCCAGCGCTACGGTGGAACTTGCGGCGGAAGCGGCGGGGGTAATCCCGGCGCGGATAGCCAAAACACTGTCTTTTAAAGTAGGGGACGGGGCAGTGCTGGTTGTGGCAGCAGGGGATGCCAAAATCGATAACCGGAAATATAAGGACCGGTTTGGGACAAAAGCTAAGATGCTGACGCCGGAAGAAGTGATTGCGTATACGGGACATGCGATAGGCGGGGTATGTCCGTTTGACATTAAAGACGAACGGGTTACGGCTTATTTGGACGTATCCATGAAAAGATTTGATACGGTACTCCCGGCGGCGGGAAGTGACAGCAGTTGCGTGGTGCTGACTTTGGAGGAATTGGAAAGGGCTTCCTGTTCCGCCGGGTGGGTTGATGTGTGTAAATTGCCGGAGGGTGTTTTGTAGGAGGACGCAAGGGAGGGATTCTTTTGCGGGACGGCGGCAGCGGGATTGCATGTCCCGCAAAAGAATCCCTCCCCGGTTTGTCCCTGTCGGTTTGTGTGTCCGCTCCCCATAACATTTCATTCTGAATAGTCAAAAAAAATGATATTCCCCCTGTTTTTTTTCCTGTAATGTGCTAAAATAGGTGATTGGTAAGAATTATTTAAAAAAAAGGTGAGGAGAAATTATGGAATCGTATGTGGTATTTAAGGACTTGGCTATTATTATTGTAGCCGCTAAATTCTGCGGAATCCTTGCAAGAAAATGTAAAGCGCCGCAGGTAGTGGGGGAAATTATTGCGGGTCTTATTATCGGTCCCAGTATTTTGGGGTGGGTGAACCAATCCGATTTTTTAGTGCAGATGGCGGAAATAGGGGTCATTCTTTTGATGTTTTCCGCCGGGCTTGAAACGGACTTGAAAGATCTTATGAAGACGGGTCCCATTGCTGCTTTGATTGCCTGTGCGGGTGTGTTTGTCCCGCTTTTTTTGGGGGCAGTGCTTTATATGGCATTTTACGGTGTGTCTCCGTGGGGGTCGGAAGGATTTTATAAGGCGGTGTTTGTGGGTACGATTCTGACAGCGACTTCCGTCAGCATTACCGTGGAATCATTGAAAGAGATGGGAAAATTAAAGGGGAAAGTCGGGACGACGATTTTGAGCGCCGCAATTATTGATGATGTTATCGGTATTATCGTTCTTACGTTTGTTATCGGTTTTAAGAGCCCGGATTCCAATCCGATGTCGGTGATTGTAAATACGGTTTTGTTTTTCCTGTTTGCCATTGTGGTCGGTTATATCAGTTACAGGATTTTTAAGAAGGTGGATGCCAGGTATCCCCATACGAGGCGGATTCCCATTGCGGGTTTGGCGTTCTGTCTTGCCATGGCATATATTGCGGAGAAATATTTCGGAATTGCGGATATTACAGGCGCTTATGTGGCGGGTATTATCCTTTGTTCCATCAGGGATTCGGAATACATAGCGCAAAAAATGGATACGAATTCTTATATGTTGTTCGGTCCGGTATTTTTTGCCAGTATCGGTTTGAAAACCAATGTGGAAAGCGTAAGTATGGGGATTTTGATTTTCTCCATCGCATTTGTGGCTGTGGGATTGGTTTCCAAAATTATCGGCTGTGGCCTGATGGCAAGGTTATGTAAATTTGACGGCATTGATTCGCTGAAAATCGGTGTCGGTATGATGACAAGGGGTGAAGTGGCGTTGATTGTTTCCCAAAAGGGACTGACGGCAGGATTGCTGACTCCGGTATATTTTACTTCGGTGATTTTACTGATTATAGTGTCCTCCATATCAACACCGATTATTCTGAAAATTCTGTATGCAAAAGATAAGAAAGAAACGGCGTAGGTTACGCCGTTTTTATTCCCGCGGGCAACGAGCCAAGTAGCTGCACTCATGCGGATATTTGGCGATTGCCGCGAGGGTCAATACCCACACATCACAGATGTGTTGTGCTCTACAGCGCTGGAAGATTGATGCCCCGTTGCTTGCAGCGGGGTTGTTGACTATGCAGCGTCCGTATTTGCGCAAATATTTATCATTCTTTTTTCTTTTTCTCCCACAATGCAATAAAACCTGCTGTAATTGCAAGAGCAAGCATGACGTCATGTTCGCCAAATGGGTTTGTTAATATGGAATAAATCAAAAAAGCCGTACATATTAGCAATACTGCCAAGACAATTCCATAAATAATTTTCTTGTCTTTCATTGCACATATCCTCCCGTAAGTTCTGATTTGCCGCTGTTAGCGACAGTGAAATTATAGCATATAATGTACGGTACTTCCACCAAAATAAAACAAAAGATGACACATATTACAATATGAAAGAAAGGCATTTTCCCTTATAATAAAGGCAGGAAAAACAGCAGGGAGGTGTTTTTGGATGCGTTATGGGTATTTTGATAATGAGCGGAGGGAATATGTCATTGAAAAAGTGGATTTGCCGACCTCTTGGACAAACTACCTTGGGGTGGAAGATACCTGTGTGGTAGTGAACCATACGGCCGGGGGATACATGTTTTACAAGACGCCGGAGTATCACAGGATAACAAGGTTCCGCGGGAACAGTATTCCCATGGACAGGCCGGGGCATTATGTGTATTTGAGGGATTGTGAAACGCAGGATTACTGGAGTATTTCCTGGCAGCCGGTCGGTAAGCCGTTAGACCAGGCAAATTATACGTGCCGCCACGGCATGTCATATTCCGTCTATGAGTGTGAATATAACGGGATAAAGGCAAGCCAGAAATTGTCGGTTCCCATGGGGGATGCGGTGGAATTATGGGATGTTACGCTGGAAAACAAAAGTGACAGGGTACGGAATCTGAGTGTTTTCAGTTATGCGGAATTTTCTTTCCATCATATTATGATTGATAACCAAAATTTCCAAATGAGTATGTATTGCGCGGGTTCTTCTTATGAGGACGGTATTATCGAGCATGATTTGTTTTATGAGGAATTTGGTTTCCAGTATTTTACGGCAAATTTTGAGCCGGACGGTTATGACTGTTTAAGGGATCGGTTCATCGGATTATACCGCACGGAAGATAATCCCATTGCGGTGGAAAACGGAAAATGTTCCGGTTCTGCGGAACTCGGCAATAACCATTGTGCGTCCCTGCAGAAAAATATCGTTTTACAGCCGGGGGAAACAGTCCGTATGGTGTTTATGCTCGGCGAGGGCAGCCGGGCTGCAGGAAGGAAAATAAG
The DNA here is from genome assembly GCA_947653315.1 of uncultured Lachnospiraceae bacterium. Taxonomy (GTDB): domain Bacteria; phylum Bacillota; class Clostridia; order Lachnospirales; family Lachnospiraceae; genus Kineothrix. The sequence goes on along the minus strand of CANTGP010000014.1, from coordinate 9,144 downwards.
GGAGAAATACGGCGATTTCAAAAATGTGGATGAGGCTTATGCAAAACTGCGCGGTTTTTGGCAGAATAAATTTGATAAGTTACAAATACATACTCCCAATGAGGGGATGAATACGCTGATCAATACATGGACATTGTACCAGTCGGAAATTAACGTGATGTTTTCCCGTTTTGCGTCTTTTATTGAAGTGGGCGGAAGGACAGGGCTTGGATACCGCGATACGGCGCAGGATGCCATGACGGTTCCCCATTCCAATCCGGAAATGTGTAAAAAAAGAATCGTTCAGCTTATGAAGGGGCTGGTATCCGAAGGATACGGACTGCATCTGTTCCAGCCGGAATGGTTTGAAAAAGACAGCGGGTTAAAACCTTTTAAATCCCCTACGGTAGTGCCGGAATTTGACAAAAACGATATGATTCACGGGTTAAAGGATGCATGTTCCGATGATGCGCTTTGGCTGGTCAGCGCGGTAACGGAATATGTCAAGGAAACGGGAGAGACGGAGTTTTTAAAGGAAAAAGTCACTTATGCCGATAAGGGGGAAGATACCGTATATGAACATATGAAGACAATCCTTGATTTTTCCGCAAGGCAGGTAGGGGCAAGCGGTATCTGCAAAGGATTGCGGGCAGACTGGAACGACTGTCTGAATCTTGGCGGAGGGGAAAGCGCCATGGTGTCATTCCTGCATTACTGGGCATTGCAGAATTTTTTGGAGCTGGCTTCTTATTTGGGATATACGGAAGACGTGGAGAAATATACGGAGTGTGCCAAACGGGTAAAAGAAGCGTGCGACAGGGAACTTTGGGTCGGAAAATGGTATATCCGGGGAATCACGAAAAACGGACGGAAAATCGGGACACAAGAAGACAAGGAAGGAAAGGTGCATTTGGAATCCAATGCGTGGGCAGTTTTGTCCGGCGCCGCACCGGCGGACAAGGCATTGCAGGCAATGGACAGTGTGGACGAGTATTTGTATACGCAGTATGGGTTATTGCTGAATGCGCCTTCGTATACCAAACCGGATGACGATATCGGTTTTGTGACACGGGTATATCCGGGAATAAAAGAAAACGGGGCGGTATTCTCCCATCCGAATCCGTGGGCATGGGCTGCGGAATGTAAACTCGGAAGGGGCGACAGGGCAATGAAATTTTATGACGCACTCTGCCCTTACCATCAGAATGACAAAATTGAAATAAGGGAAGCGGAGCCTTATTCCTATTGCCAGTTTATCATGGGTAAGGACCATACCGCATTTGGCAGGGCAAGGCATCCGTTTATGACAGGTTCCGGCGGCTGGTCGTATTTTGCCGCTACCAGATATATGCTTGGAATAAGGCCCCAAATGGATTTTCTGGAAATAGACCCCTGTATTCCCGCAGAATGGGAAGGGTTTCAGGCGACAAGACAATGGCGCGGGGCTACTTACCATATTACGGTGGAAAATCCGGGGAAAGTCATGAAGGGTGTGAAGAAAATTCTGTTGGACCAAAAAGAAGTGGAACAGGTTACCGCACAGGAGAAGGGAACCGTGCATGATGTAACGGTAGTTATGGGATAAGGAGGTATACTATGGTAGCATTCGGAACAGGCGGTTGGAGGGCAATCATTGGGGATGAATTTACAAAAGCCAATATTCAGTTGCTTGCAAAGGCAATGTGCAGGAAAATAAAGGCGGAAGGCGTGGAAAAAACCATTGTCATTGGCTATGACAGGAGGTTTTTGGCAAAAGAGGCGATGCAGTGGGCGGCGGAGGTGTTTGCTGCCGAAGGGATAACGTCTCTGTTAATCAACAAATCTTCACCGACGCCGCTTATTATGTTTTATACAATGAAGCATAACCTTCCTTACGGAATGATGGTAACGGCGAGCCATAATCCGGCGATTTATAACGGAATTAAGGTATTTACCAAAGGCGGCAGGGACGCGGACGAAAAACAAACGGCAAATATTGAAGGTTATATCCGGGAATTGGAGTCGGAAATCCGGGAAAATCCCATACAGACCATGGAATATGCCACAGGGCTGGAAAAAGGTCTGATCCGGGAGATTTATCCTTTAAATGAATATTTAGATAACATTATCGATGCCGTGGATATGGGCGCCATACGGAAAGCAGGGCTTAAAATCGCCCTGGATCCCATGTACGGTGTCAGCGAGACTTCCCTTAAGACCATACTGCTGACGGCAAGGTGTGAAGTACAGATGATCCACGAAAGGCATGATACCCTGTTCGGCGGGAAACTTCCTTCCCCTTCTGCCGCAACCCTGCGGAGTCTGCAGACTTTTGTCATCGACGAGAAATGCGATATCGGTTTGGCGACGGACGGGGATGCCGACCGGATTGGCGTGATTGACGATACCGGAAGATTTCTGCATCCTAACGATATACTGGTATTACTTTATTATTACCTTGTGAAATACAAAGGCTGGAGCGGTCCGGTGGTAAGGAATCTGTCCACCACCCATATGCTGGATAAAGTGGCGGAAAGTTTCGGGCAGAAATGTTATGAAGTTCCGGTAGGGTTTAAATATATTTCCGCAAAGATGGCGGAAACCGATGCGATAATCGGAGGGGAGTCTTCGGGCGGCCTTACGGTAAGGGGGCATATCAACGGTAAAGACGGCGTATATGCCGCAGCGTTGCTGGTTGAAATGATTGCGGTAACGGGCAAAAAGCTGTCGGAAATTTACCGGATGATAGAAGAAGAATGCGGAAGCATCCATATGGAAGAAAGGGATTATAAATTCACCCATGAGAAAAAGGAAGAAATGATGAAAATCCTTATGGAAGAACGGAAAGTACCGGAGCTTCCTTATGAAGTGGAGCGGATTTCCTATATGGACGGATGTAAGATTTATTTTAAGAACGGAGGCTGGGTAGTTACCAGGTTTTCCGGTACGGAACCGCTGCTGCGTATCTTTTGTGAAATGCCAAAGAAAGAGGATGCGGAAAAGGTAAGCGGTATTTACGAAGAATTTTTGGGATTAAAATAAGTAGGTAGGCAGGCGGTTTTGTGGTATGATATGCCATGAAGCCGTTTGTTTTATGCAAAAAAATGCCGAAAGGGTGTGGAACTGTATGGCAAATTTAGTGAACAGGAAAAGTTTAAGATGGAAAATGGTAAGGATGCTTTTATTCGGGTGGCTGCTTCCGCTTCTGATTCTTACTTTGGGCATGATTTATATCGTGTCTTCCATGATTAAAAGCCAGATTGAAAAGACCATTGTTGTTTCCGCGGACAAAGCGGTGGAAATCTGTGATATGCAGTTCCGGGAAATGGTAGTGGCATCAAAAAATGCCTCTTACAACAATACGATACGCAGCAGTTATCTCCAGCATAAAAAACAGGGTGATGATGTGCGTTATAAGAAGGCAATTGATAATTTTCTGGCACAGCAGTATAAATACGATGTGCGTATTTTGTATACCATGTTGTTTTTTTTGGAGGAACCGGAGGAAATTTATTATACTTACAATACGTATAAGGATAACAATACGGTGAACCAGCCATACCATAGAAAGGATTTTTTCATGAAAAACGTGCAGGAACAGGTAATTGCCAAGAGCGAAAGCCTGGATACGGGCACGGTACTGATGCAGGAGCAGGGTCATTTATATTTGGTAAGGAATTTGATGGACAGTTCTTTTACTCCTTATGCCATGCTTGTCATGGAACTGCGTCAGGAAGATATGCTGGAAAGCCTGAACAGTATATGGGGGATGGAACATTATGAAATATTCATTGACGGGGAACCTTTATTAAAGAACGGAATGGAAGAACGGCTCCATGGGGATTGGATACGGGAGCCCACAGGGGGAAGCGTTTATTACAACGACCATAAGGAAGCGTTTGTTTACAACGTGGTAAAATGGGAAGACCAGCAGCTTGCGTTTGTGGTGGAACTGGATTCCGGAAGCATTATCGATGAAATGAAAGTGTTACAATCCGTATTTTTCCTGGCGCTGTTTTTCATGCTGCTCCTCATTGCCGTTGTATTCCGCTTTGTCCATACCAAGGTGACAAATCCCATGACGGAGCTGATTAAGGGCGCAAGGGAAATCGCCCTTGGAAAATACGGACATCAGGTGGAAATTGAGGAAAGCAGCGATGAATTTGCTTATTTGGATAAGGCGTTTAATACTATGTCGTCGGAATTAAAGTACCAGTTTGAAACCATTTACCAGGAGGAGCTGGCATTAAAGGATGCGAACATCAAAGCATTGCAGTCCCAGATTAATCCCCATTTTCTGAATAACACGCTGGAAATCATTAACTGGGAAGCAAGGATGAACGGCAATGATAAAGTAAGCGGTATGATTGAAGCGCTTGCCACCATGCTCAACGCCACCATGAACCGGAAACAGAGGCGTTTTGTCATGCTTTCCGAGGAATTGTCCTATGTGGACGCTTATTTGTATATCATTTCCGGCCGTTATGGGGAACGGTTTAAGGTTTACCGGGAAGTGGATGAAAGCCTTTTGGGCGTGTCGGTTCCCATGCTGATTATCCAGCCCATTGTGGAAAATGCGGTGGAACACGGGGTGGAAGAAAATAAAAAAGGAAGCGTCGGTATTAAAATATACAGGGAATCGGACAAACTGTACATTAAGGTTAGCAACGACGGGACTTTGAAGGAATCGGATAAAGAGAAAATACGACGGCTTTTGGGGGATGGGGAGGAGAAATTGGATGAATCCCATATCAGTCTCGGGATTCGTAACGTTAACCGGCGATTAAAGATTATATACGGCGGGGAATGCGGTTTAACTATTGAAAGTGACGAAGAAAACAGGACGGTCAGCACAATTATTGTTAAATTGTCACAAGAGGGCAATAATAGTCAATAAATGGCAAGTCTGACAATTATCTTTTTTCCCTTTGTCCGGTATGATAAAGACAGATGAAAACGAACCATCAGAAAAAACAAAACAAAAACATAGGAGACAAAGGGAGGTAATTGTATGAAGATGAAGAAAGTTATTGCAACCGTTTTATCATGTGCCATGGTATTTTCACTTGCGGCATGCGGAAGCGGGGACAGCGGAAGCACGGGAAGTACGGGAAGCGCTGCCACAACGGCGACCGAGACGGCGGAAACGCAAAAGGCCGACACAGGCGATGAAAAACAGCCGGAAGAAGCGCCCGCAGGCGGAGTGGAATTGGAAGTAATCACCACGTTTGCCGGAAACGACGGAAATGCACAAAACTACAAAAAATTCTACCAGCAATGGGAAGCGGAAACGGGAAACAAAGTAGTGGATATGTCCGCAACTTCCGACGATACCTTTAAGGTAAGGATTGTAACGGATTTTGAAACCGGATCGGAACCGGACGTACTTTTCTTCTTTAACGGGGCAGACGCAAACAGTTTCATTGAAGCTGGAAAGGTAGTATCCATAGAAGATATCCGGGCGGAATATCCCGATTATGCATCCAACATGAGCGACGGACGTATACCTGCATCCTTGGTGGACAACAAAGCATATGCGGTACCGGTAAACGGAATTTGGGAAGCCATGTTTGTAAATATGGAAGTATTGGATGCGGCAGGGGTTGCAAAGCCGGGGGCGGATTACACTTGGGAACAGTTTGAAGCGGACTGCCAGAAAATCAAAGATGCGGGTTATACGCCGATTGCGGCGGCATTAGGGGATATTCCCCATTACTGGTGGGAATTTGCGATTTTTAACCACACGACGCCGGAAAACCATCTGACCATTCCCGAAAGCGCTTCGGATGAAATCGGACAGGGATGGGTGGCAGCCATGGAAGATATTAAAGCCCTTTATGAAGCAGGGTATTTCCCGGATAACACGCTTTCCGCAAAGGATGACGAGACATTTGCCATGTTTGTGGACGGAAAGGCAGCATTTTTAATCGACGGTTCCTGGAAAGTAAACGGTATCGTATCTGCCTGCCAGTCCGACCCGGATGATGCATCCACGCTGGACGCGGAAAAACTTTCCAAATTCGACGTAACTTATGTACCTGCAAAAGACAGCAGAAAGACGACGGATCTGTTGGGCGGTCTGACCATGGGTTATTACATCACGAAAAAGGCATGGGACGATCCTGCCAAGAGACAGGCAGCCGTAGATTTCGTATCCTTTATGACATCCGATGATGTGGTTCCGGTTTTTGCACAACATGCGGCAAGCGCATTGAAAAATGCACCTGAAGTGGACGAATCCGTTTTCAATGAATTACAGATTAAGTCTTTGGAAATGATGGCAGGATGTACATCCATTACGGGAGTGGTACAGGATTTGTTCCAGGGCGAGAGCAGGGTACCCACCTTTGACGGTATGCCGGAAATCGTAACCGGAAAAGTAAGCGCAGTGGATGCGGTACAGGAAGGGCTTGACATTTATTACAGTACGAATTAAAAGTACGGATGAAAATGGATAACTGTAAATGACGGGGAACGTTCCCCTGTCGGTAAAAATGCCGGAGATGCATCATCTCCGGCATTCCTAAAAAGAGGGTGTGAATATGGGAGCTAATATTTATAAGAATAAAAAACCATTGTTTCTGTTCTTACTTCCGGCATTTATCTTTATGACGGTATTCTTATACTATCCGTTTTTTAAAAACATATTGGACAGTTTTATGCAGATTAAACAGCTCGGAAGGTCGGGGGAAATCCTGAATGAACCGTGGTATTCCAATTATGCGAAATTGCTTACGGATGCCAATGTGAGGACGGCTTTAAAGAATACGGTCATTATGACGATTGTGACCATTGTGGGGCAGGTAGGAATTGCACTGGTATTGGCGCTGATGGTGGACAATATCAGACACGGGGCGAAGGTGTTCCGTACCATGTTTTTCTTCCCCATCGTTGTATCGGCAACTGCCCTCGGTCTTTTGTTTAACCTGATTTTCCTGTATGATACGGGAATGTTAAACCAGCTTCTCTCCGCGCTCGGACGGAAAGAGCTGATTGACTGGAAAAGCGAAAAATGGGCGCTGTTTACCATGATGCTTCCGGTTATGTGGCAGTATGTAGGATTCTATTTCGTCATTATCGTGACGGGTTTAAATAATATTTCCGAAGAATTATATGAAGCTGCGGCGATTGACGGGGCGACAAAATTAAAAAGAATTTGGTACCTGACGCTTCCCCTGCTGCATAACGTACTTTGTACCTGCGTGGTGCTGGCAGTGACCGGGGCATTGAAAGTATTCGACCTCCCGTGGACCATGTTCCCTAAGGGAATGCCGTTAAAGTCCACGTTCTTAACGGGAACCTATATGTATTACCAGACAATGATTGTCAAGGATGTTGATTACGGTTCCGCACTTGCGGTTATGATTGTAATACTGGGTGTGGTTTTATCCAGGGTCGTAAATGCAATCTTTAAGGAAAAAGATTATTGATGGGAGGGATAGGAATGAAAAAACGTAAGTTTTCGGTGTCCATGTCAGCGGTATATTTCTGTTTGGTTTTTTGGGCAATTACAACGATATATCCGATTTTATGGGTGGTACAGAACTCTTTTAAGGCTAAGAACAAAATACTGGAAAATTCCTTTGCACTTCCGGTCGGGGATTTGTTTACCTTTGCAAATTACAGAAAAGCCTTTGAAAACCTGAATATTTTCAATGCTTATAAAAACAGTATTTTCATTTCCAGTATGGTATGCGTCATCGTTATTTTACTGGCAGGGCTTGCTTCTTTTGCCTTGGTGAGATATCATTTTAAGTTGCGGGACACTTTATATATGCTGGTGGTTGCCGGAATGATGTTCCCGGCTTTTGCAACGGTAATTCCGGTACTTACCATGGAGACTTCATGGGGGATTGTCAATACGAAGAACTGGTGGCTGTCCATGCTTTCGGTAATACTGCCCCAGGTGGCGGGAAACCTGTCCTTTGCCATTATCGTCCTGAGCGGTTATATCCGGGGACTGCCCATAGAGTTGGAGGAATCCGCGTTTTTGGAAGGCTGCGGACCGGTTCAGATTTTTTTCAAGGTTATCGTGCCGCTGACCAAACCTTCTTTTGCGACAGTGGCAATTTTCTCCTTCCTTTGGAGCTACAATGATTTGTTTACCCAGATGTTTTTCCTGGGGAGACCGGAAGCAAGACCGATTACAAGGCTTTTGAATGAATTGACATCCAATGAAGGCACGGATTACGGATTGATGGCAGCCGCGGTATCCCTTGTGGTTGTTCCCGTAATGGTAGTGTACATATTCCTGCAGAAATATATTATTAAAGGTATGACGGCAGGGGCCGTAAAGGGGTAAGGACTTCTTTTTTCCGGAGGGAGAGTTATGTATAAGGTAGTGATTATTGATGATGAACCGATTATTGCGGAAGGGCTTTCCAAAGCAGTCCATTGGGAAAAATGGGATTGTCAGGTAGTGGCGACGGCGGAAAACGGACAGAGCGGAATTGAAATCATCAAAAGGGAGCATCCTGATATCCTTTTTTCCGATATCAGGATGCCGGGAATGGACGGGCTTTCCATGATAGCCGCGTTAAAATCGGAGCATCCCGATATGCAGATTACTATTTTGACGGGATTCCGCGATTTTGAATATGCAAGGGAAGCCATCCGCCTTGGCGTAACGAGGTTTTTGTTAAAGCCGTCCAAAATGGAAGAACTGGAAGAAGCCGTTGAGGTGATGGTGAAGAACCTGTCCGGGAGAAGAAACGGGGAAGAAGAAAAAAAGGACGGGGATCCGGAAGAAACCGCCGCCGGCAGTTTCATCGCCCAAAATGCGGTGAAATACATCGAAGAAAATTACATGGAGAAACTGAAACTGTCGGATGTGGCGGATCAGGTGTACGTAAGCCAGTGGCATTTAAGCAAGATTTTAAACCGCCATGTGGAAAAAAGTTTTTCCGATATCCTGAACCATGTCAGGATAGAAAAAGCGAAAGAGCTGTTAAAGGAACCGTCCCTGCGGATTGGGGATATCGCGGAGAAGGTTGGCTTTTTGGATATGGCGCATTTCTCAAGGGTATTTAAAAAGCAAACCGGTTTTTCCGCCAATGAGTACCGGAACCAAATAAAAAAAGACCGGCTTAACTATTAAAAATCGAGTAGGGGAAAAAGTTTTTCCCCTACTCGCCGCGCCGCCCGCATGCTGTGAAACAGCAAACTTCCATATGCGGGCGTGTGCAT
>CANTGP010000013.1 GCA_947653315.1 uncultured Lachnospiraceae bacterium | reverse complement strand
TCATCTCCCCTTTTCAATTTTCCAATCCTGTGATACAATTATGTCCATGCGGCGGACACGGAAGCCGCCGGGGCGGACAGGCATTGTACGGGAGACGAAACGGGACGGGAAAAGGACGAAGCTGGCATGGAAAAGAACGATAAGGCGGGCAGCGATATCATATCGAGGATTACGGAAAAATACGCGAAGATGAGCAAAAGCCATAAGGTAATTGCGGCATACATTACCGATTATTATGAGCAGGCAGTGTTTATGACGGCGGCGAAGCTGGGAGAGACGGTGGGAGTCAGCGAATCCACGGTGGTGCGTTTTGCTTCCGGCATCGGGTATGACGGCTATCCGGAATTCCAGGCGGCTTTGGAAGACTGGGTGAAGGATAAACTGAATTCGGTGCAGAAGATCGGCGTGAAATACGGACGGAGTACCCAGTCGGAAATCCTGACTTCGGTCCTGAAGGCGGATATGGAGAAAATCCAGGATACCATAGACCATTTGGACGGGACCTCTTTTGAGATGGCGGTAGATATTATTTTGGAAGCCGAGACGGTATATGTGGTGGGGATACGCAGTTGCGGACCGCTGGCTGATTTCCTCCAGTTCTATTTAAATATGGTGCGGGGGAATGTGGTACTGTTAAAGACGACCAGCGTCAGCGAGATATTCGAGCAGATGATCAGGGTCAATGAAAGGGATGCCGTAGTGGGGATCAGTTTTCCCAGGTATTCCATGCGTACCTTAAAGGCAATGGAATTTGCCAATGACAGGAACGCGAAGGTCATCGCCATTACGGACAGCGTCCATTCGCCCATGAATCTGTATTCTTCCTGCAATCTTTTGGCAAGAAGCGACATGGTGTCCATCGTGGATTCCCTTGTGGCGCCGCTCAGCCTGATTAATGCCCTCGTGGTTGCGCTCTGCCTGAAACGGTCGGCAGAGGTAAAACGCAATTTGGAAGAATTGGAGAGAACGTGGAATAATTATCAAGTGTACCTGAATGACGAGATTAATTTTATCGACGAGGAACCGATGTTAAATTATCCGTTGGTGAAGGAATAAGAAATGCGGTATATTGATGCAGGGTTATGCGGGCAGTAAATTTGGGAAAAGGAAACGGGCGGAATGAGGAAAGTAATCGTAATCGGCGGCGGGGCGGCAGGGATGATGGCGGCAGCGGCAGCGGCATCCAAGGGATGCCAGGTTGTTTTATTTGAAAAAAACGAGAAGCTGGGGCGGAAGCTGTACATCACCGGAAAAGGAAGGTGCAACCTGACCAATGCCTGCGGTATGGATGAATTGCTTGGAAATGTGGTCAGAAACCCGAAATTCCTGTACAGCGCTTTTTCCGGTTTTGATAACCGGAAGACAATGGAATGGTTTGAAAACGCGGGCTGTCCGGTCAAAGTGGAGCGGGGGGAGCGTGTGTTCCCCGTTTCCGACCATGCATCGGACGTGATTAAGGCACTGGCGGGACGGCTTGGCAGGCTTGGCGTACAGGTACGGCTGCGGACGGAAGTAAAGGGGCTGGTAACGGCGTCTAACGGAGCGGAAGCACCGGAGGGAACAAAACAACCGGACGGAGCGGAAGCATCGGAGAGAGCAAAACAACCGGACGGGGCAGAAGCAACGGAGGGCACAAAACAACCGGGCGCTACGGAAGCCGTGACGGGTGGAAAACGGCAGGCAGGCATAACCGCCGTAAAGGGCGTAAGGCTGGCAGACGGTACGGTGGAGTGTGCGGATGCGGTCATCGTTGCCACCGGAGGGCTTTCCTATCCGCTGACCGGTTCCACGGGGGACGGTTACCGGATGGCGGAGGAGACGGGGCATACGGTGAAGCCGACGTTCCCGTCCTTAGTGCCTTTTAACGTGCGGGAACCATGGTGCAGGGATTTGCAGGGGCTTTCGTTAAAAAATGTGTCCCTGCGTCTTGTGCAGAACGGAAAAAAGCCTGTTTATGAAGGATTCGGGGAAATGCTGTTTACCCATTTCGGGGTAAGCGGACCGTTGGTTTTAAGCGCCAGCAGTTTTTATGCGGGACAGAAGAAAAAGGGGGATGCCAAACTGTATTTGGACTTAAAACCGGCATTGTCGGAGGAGCAGTTGGACAAGCGGCTGTTACGTGATTTTGGGGAAAACAAAAACAAGCAATTCAAAAATTCCCTGGGAGGACTTTTTCCGTCGAAGCTGGTTCCGGTTATGGTGGGATTGTCCGGCATCGACGGGGAAAAGAAGGTGCATGAGGTGACAAAAGAGGAGCGGCAGCATTTTGTCCGTTTGGTGAAACATGTGGAAATGACGGTGGACGGGATGCGGGAGTATGCGGAAGCGGTCATTACGCGGGGCGGTGTCCACGTAAAAGAAGTGAATCCGTCCACGATGGAATCCAAAAAGGTCAGGGGACTGTATTTTGCGGGGGAAGTACTGGATGTGGATGCCCTTACGGGAGGATTTAACCTGCAGATTGCGTGGTCGACCGGATATGAAGCCGGGGCGGCTGCCGGGGAAGTTGCCGGGGCGGCTGCCGTAGGCACTGCAGGTGGAAGCGGTACGGGGGACGTGCCGCGGTAAAGAGACGGGTTATGCCGTCAAACGCCGTGCGGCGGGAAAGGGAGGATGTCATGGGTTACAGTATCGCGATTGACGGACCCGCAGGAGCGGGGAAAAGTACGATTGCAAAGAAAATTGCGAAGGAAAAGCATTGTATTTATGTGGACACGGGGGCCATGTACCGTGCCATGGGGCTTTATTTTTTAAGGAACGGGATAAGCGCCGGAGATGAAAAGCGGATCAGTGAAAAATGTGGGGAAGCGGATATTACGATTGCCCATGCGGACGGGGAGCAGACGGTGTTTTTGAACGGGGAGAACGTTAACGCCTTTCTGCGGACGGAGGAAGTGGGAAACATGACTTCCGCCATCAGTGTGTATCCCGCAGTGCGAAAGAAGCTGGTGGAGCTTCAGCAGCGCCTTGCCGAACAGGCGGACGTGGTGATGGACGGCAGGGACATCGGAACCTGCGTGCTTCCCGGTGCGGACGTGAAAGTATATCTGACGGCAGGCAGCGCCGTGCGTGCAAAAAGAAGGTTTGAGGAACTGGCTGCAAAAGGGGAAGTCTGCGATTTGGGGCAAATCGAAAAGGATATCATAGAGCGGGACGAACGGGACATGAACCGGGAAATTTCCCCGCTGCGGCAGGCAGACGATGCGGTACTTGTGGATTCTTCCGGCATGACCGTCGATGAGGTGGTGGAAAAGATTCTTTCCCTGTGCAGGGAAAAGGAACAGGGCGGAATATAAGAAGGGAGCCGGAAACGGATGGAAGTAAGGGTTGCCAAGAGCGCCGGTTTCTGTTTTGGTGTAAAACGTGCCGTGGACAAGGTCTACGCGCAGACCGGCAAAGGGAAAAAAATATATACTTACGGACCGATTATCCATAACGCGGAAGTGGTGAAGGATTTGGAAGGGCGCGGCGTGGAGGTGATAAACGGGCCGGAGGGACTGAAACAGGCGGGGGACGGAACCGTCGTCATACGTTCCCACGGTGTGTCGAAAGAGGTTTATGACGCCATTAAGGAGCAGGGGTTGGAGTGCGTGGACGCTACCTGTCCTTTTGTAAAAAGAATCCATAATATTGTGGAAAAGGAAAGCGGACAGGGAAAACGGATTCTCATTATCGGCAATGCCGGGCATCCCGAAGTGGAAGGAATCCGGGGATGGTCGGCGTCGGATACCGTGGTTATCGAGTCAAAAGAGGAGATGGAGGCGTTTGGAAAAGACGGAAAAAACCCCGTTTTACAAGGGGAAGAATGGTGTATTGTTTCCCAAACGACATTTAACTACAACAAATTTAAAGAATTAGTTGAAATTTTTTTAAAAAAAGGTTACAATGGTAGTGTTGTGAATACTATATGTAACGCAACGGAAGAAAGGCAGACTGAGGCGAGGCAGATTGCGTCTCAGGTTGAAAGTATGATTGTGATAGGAGATGCCCATAGTTCCAATACACGGAAGCTCTATGAAATCTGTAAAGAGGAATGCGGGAACACCTATTTTGTACAGACACTGGATGACTTGCATTTAGATCTACCTAAAGCGGCTTCTCCGGTCGGTATTACTGCCGGGGCTTCGACCCCAAACAATATTATTGAGGAGGTTCAAAATTATGTCAGAATTAACTTTTGAACAGATGTTAGAAGAATCATTTAAGACAATACATGCGGGAGAGGTAGTTGAAGGTACAGTCATTGATGTGAAACCTGAAGAAATTATTCTCAACATTGGCTATAAATCCGACGGTATTTTGACGAGAAACGAATATACCAACGAACCCAACGTAGACCTGACGACTATCGCAAAACCGGGTGACACCATGGAGGTAAAAGTACTGAAAGTCAATGACGGCGAAGGACAGGTTCTTTTGACCTACAAGAGACTTGCCGCAGACAGGGGCAACAAGAGGATTGAGGAAGCCTTCAACAACAGGGAAGTGCTTACCGCAAAAGTGGCGCAGGTATTGGACGGCGGTCTGAGCGTTGTTGTGGAGGAAGTAAGGATTTTCATTCCTGCCAGTCTGGTATCGGACGTATACGAAAAAGATTTGTCCAAATATGCGGGACAGGATATACAGTTCGTGATCAGCGAATATAATCCTAAGAGAAGAAGGTACATCGGCGACCGCAAGCAGCTTATCCTTGCGGAGAAAGCGGAACTCCAAAAGAAACTGTTTGAATCCATCCATGAAGGGGATACCGTGGAAGGCGTGGTAAAGAACGTAACGGATTTCGGCGCGTTTATCGATTTGGGCGGTGCGGACGGTCTGCTCCATATTTCCGAAATGTCTTGGGGCAGGGTGGAAAATCCGAAGAAAGTATTTAAGGTTGGCGAGAAACTGAAAGTGCTGATTAAGGAGATTTCCGGCAGCAAGATTGCGCTGAGCCTGAAATTTGAAGATGCGAATCCTTGGAAGGATGCCGCACAGAAATATGCGGTAGGCAACGTGGTTACCGGAAAAGTGGCAAGGATGACGGATTTCGGTGCCTTTGTGGAATTGGAGCCGGGTGTGGACGCATTGCTCCATGTATCCCAGATTTCCAAGGAACATATTGAGAAACCGGCAGACGTGCTGAAAATTAACGATGAAGTGACGGCAAAAGTGGTTGACTTTAACGAAGAAGACAGGAAGATCAGCCTGAGCGTCAAAGCCATGCTGGCGCCGGAACCGAAAGCGGAAGAAGAAGATTCCGATGAGGATGTGGTTTCCGTTGACATTGATGCGGTGATTGCAAGCGAGCAGGAATAAGATATACCGGGTGATACCCAAAGCCAATGCAGCAAACAGGATTTGTTTGTTGTTTTTGGCTATTTACAGGAAAAATGATGGCAGGTAAAAATTATGGCATATGATTATGAATGGTTTAAAAAAACAATTTTTGATCTTACGAAAATTGACCTGAACGCTTATAAGGAAAAGCAGATGAAGCGGCGTATCGATACGCTGATTTCCAAGAACGGTATTTCCGGTTATGATAAGTATGTGGCGCTTATTAAGGAAAATAATACAAAGTTTGAGGAGTTCGTGAATTATCTTACCATTAATGTGTCGGAGTTTTACCGTAATACCGACCAGTGGCAGGTGATGGACAAGGAAATCATACCGGGACTTATCAGCAGGTTCGGTAAGCACCTGAAGATTTGGAGCGCTGCCTGCTCCACCGGGGATGAGCCGTATTCACTTGTTATGGCGTTGTCCCGCCATATTCCGTTAGACCAAATTAAGATTCATGCCACCGATTTGGATAAGCAGGTCATTGCCAAAGCGAAGGTAGGGTTGTATAACGAGAAAAGCATTGCCGGTGTTCCGGATGACTTAAAGAGGAAATATTTCACGAAAGTGGGCTTGTCCTATCAGATTTCGGAGGAGATTAAGAAGCGTGTAGAGTTTTCACAGCATAATCTTCTGAAAGATAATTACGGGGACGGATGGCATATGATTGTATGCCGGAATGTACTTATTTATTTTACGGAGGAAGCCAAGGACGAAGTATTTATGAAGTTCCAAAAGTCGCTGGCGAGCAAAGGCGTACTGTTTATCGGCAGTACGGAACAGATTATTAATTATAAGGACATCGGTTATACCAGAAAGAATTCGTTCTTTTATGAGAAACCCTGAGAAAATAACAAGTTCCCGGTTCATTCGGGAACTTGTTTTGGAATAAGCAAAAAAAGGGGCGCGTGCTCCGGGCGGAGATATGATAGATGGAATTATTAAGAGATTATCCTTATTTATATGAAACGCACCTGCATACTTCACAGTCCAGCGCGTGCGCCCGTTATACGGGAGCACGCATGGCAAAGGCATGTAAGGAAGCAGGATATACGGGAATCATCGTTACGGACCATAACTGGGGAGGCAATACGGCGGTGAACCGGAGGATGCCCTGGAAGTTGTGGGTGGAGGAATTTGCCAAAGGGTATGAAGATGCGGCAAAAACGGGCAGGCGCATCGGTTTGGATGTGTTTTTCGGTTACGAAGCCGGATACCGTGGGACGGAGTTTTTAATTTACGGACTGGATAAGGAATTTATGCTGGGACATCCGGAATTAAAGACTGCCACGGTGCAGGAACAATTCCGGCTGGTGCACGAAGGGGGCGGCATGGTCATTCATGCGCATCCGTTCCGGGAGGAGAGTTATATTCCCGAAGTCAGGCTTTACCCGGAATATGTGGACGGCGTGGAGGGAATCAATGCGACCCATTCCAATCCCAAAAGCACGGCGCACAATGATCCGGTTTTCGATGCGAAAGCGGTTGCTTATGCAAAAGAACACGGGCTGTTCCTGACGGCAGGTTCGGATATCCACAGCACGGATTTGCTTGGCGGCGGTATGGCGTTCCGGCGCAGGATGGAATCCATGCGGGACTTGATGGCCGCCTTAAGAGGCGGGGAGGATTATGTCCTGACGGACGGGGCGGTATGGTACCGGAAGGATGGGGAAAGGATGTAGCGCTAGGCAGTCTTGTTATTTTCCGTTTTTTTCGGTATAATAAAGCGGGAAAGGGAAAGGGAAAAGAATAAGGAAAAGAATTAGAATAAGAAAAAGAATTAGATAAGAAAAAAAACGATTCACATACACAGGAAGGAGACTAAATTATGTCCATGGATATCTATTATACCGCAAAACGCAAGAACCCGTTAAGCGAAGAAGAAAGGGAAAAAATTGAAGAAATCGGAAACAAATACTGGGAGCAATACCCGAGAAAAGAAGAATACGAAGGACCGGGAACCTTTGACACATCGGACCAGGAAGACGATATCATATATTTCGGCAATCTCAGGATTCCTTTCGAATTCATGTCGGACGATCCGGAAGACCGGGAGAGCCGGAAAGCAATGGAAGAATTCATGGACTACTGGTTAAAATTCATTACCGATATCACACGCCTGATCCCGGATGCGGAATGGGATGCCCAGTTCGAAGACATCCCGTTTATTTGGGAAGAAGAAAACGGATGGCGTTTCCTCACCAACGAGGAATTTATGGAAATGGGATATGACATGGACGATTGATCATCCCGGTAAACAATTCTATTTCCGTTTTTCCATGATATCCGGCACTGGACAGGCACCCTGTTCCGGGAACGGTTTCCCTCCGCCTTGCCGCGGCAGGAGACCGTTCTTGGAACAGGGTGCCTGTCCGATGCGCCCGCCCGCGATTCCCCTGTCAACCATACAAAGGAGACACACCCATGAAATTCCTGCACACCGCCGACCTGCACATCGGCAAAATCATTCACGACGTTTCCATGCTGGAAGACCAGCGCCATATCCTGAAACAAATTCTGCAAATTGCCCGCAGCCGCAGTGTGGACGCCTTGGTTTTTGCGGGGGATATTTATGACCGCGCCATCCCCCCTGCCGAAGCCGTCGTGATGTTCGGCGGTTTTTTACAGGAAGCCGTGGATGCGGGATTACAGGTTTTGATGGTAAGCGGCAACCATGATTCGCCGGAGCGTATCGGTTTTGCCGGCGGAATTTTAGAAAAACAGGGTGTTTCCATCGCAGGGGTATATCAGGGGGAATTAAAGCAGGTCTGCATGGAGGACGGATACGGGGAAGTCGTCTTTGTTCTCATGCCCTTTGTGAAACCGGCGCAGGCAGGGGTAAAGACCAGTGCGGAGGCGGTGGAAAAGATGCTGGAACCCCTGGGGGATAAGGAAAAGGAAGAAAGCGGCAAAAAACCTTCCCGGCGTGTGCTGGTAACCCATTATTTTGTCACCGACAACGGAAAGGAGCCGGAACTTTCCGACGGGGAAACCACCATCCACGTGGGGGGACTGGACAACGTGGAGGTATCCCTTTTGAAAGGTTTTGACTATGTGGCGCTGGGACATATCCACAAGCCGCAGCGGATTGGAAACGGACCGGTTTACTATGCGGGGGCTTCCCTGGGTTATTCTTTTTCCGAATCGGGGCAGACTAAATATGTAAACGTGGTGGAACTTGGGAAAAAAGGACAGGTATCCGTGGAGCGGGTACCGCTTTTCCCCCTTCACGGACTGCGGAAAATCAGGGGAAACATGGAGGAACTGATGAAACCGGAAATCGTGGCGGCTGCGGACTGTACGGATTATATCCAGGCGGAACTGACCGACAGGGAGGAACTGATCGACCCCATCGGCACGCTGCGCACGGTGTACCCGAATATTTTGCAGATCCTATTGTCCAAAAACGGGGAGAAGACGGGCGGGGAATATAAGGCCGGACAGGAGGAACGCAGGAAAGATATCCCGGAATTGTTCCGGGAATTTTACGGTTTGGTGCGCGGAGAGGAGCCGGATGGGCGACGTATGGAGCTGATTCGGGAAGCGGCAAAGGAAGCGGAGGCAGAAGACCATGAAACCTGACAAACTGGTCCTTTCGGGCTGGGGTCCCTATAAGGACAGAATCGAAGTGGATTTTACCGGATTGAAAGAGCGGGGGTTGTTTTTGGTTACCGGACCGACGGGAGCGGGAAAAACCACACTGTTTGATGCCATAACTTATGCGCTTTACGGCGGCATGAGCGGCGGGGTACGGGAAAAGAACAGCGTGCGCAGTGATTTTGCGGGAGCGGATACTCCTACGTTTGTGGAGCTTACCATGCAGCATAATGGAAAAACATATCATATAGAACGAAATCCCGAATATTTGCGCCCGAAGAAGAAAAGGGGGGGAAAGAGCGCTTATACGAAGGAGAAGGAACAGGCAAGGCTGTACCTGCCGGACGGAGGGGTTATCGAGGGGGTCAGTGAGGTAAACCGGAAACTGCAGGAAATCCTTGTGCTGGATTACCGGCAGTTTAAGCAGATTTCCATGATTGCCCAAGGGGAATTTTCCCGGTTCCTGACGGCACCGCCTTCGGAAAAGACGAGAATATTCCGTGAAATCTTTTCCACTTCCGTATACGAGCGTTTTGCCGCCATCCTGCGCCGAAAATCCGGGGAATTGTACAAACAGGCGATGGAATACCGTCACCGGATGGAGGAAGATATCCACCTGCTCGGAGCCGGATTGGGAGTTTTTGCGGAAACGGAAGAAACGGAAGAAACGGTGTCCGGCGGAGAACGGGAACACGGGGGAAAACCGTTGGATTATGAGGAAATCCTCCGATGGCTGGAGAAACGGACAGAGGGATATCAAAAAGAATTTGCGGCTGCACAAAAGGATTATGCCCGTTTGGAAAAAGAAGTGACGCAGCGCGCAGAGCGCATCGCACAGGCGGAAGAAACCAATGCCAAGCTGGAAAAACTGGCAGCCTTAAAGGCGCAGAAGGAAGAACTGGGCGGGCGGAAGAAGGAAATCGGGGAAGCGGAAAAGGAATTAAAAAGGGCGAGGGAGGCGGAAGCGCTAAAAGAACCTTACCTGCTTGGAAAACACGCCTCCGCCCTGCTTAAAGACATGGAATGCAGGAGGCGGGATAACAGGGAAGAATACCGGGCGTTGGCGGACCGGGAAAAGGAACTGCGCCCTTATTATAAAAACCGGAATAAAATCCGTATGGGCTATGAAGCGCTGTCCGGTTACGGGCAAAGCCGGAAGGGGAGGGAGGAGGCGGAGTGCGCGCTTAAGAAAAAGCAGGAAGAACTTAAGGCTTTGCAGGAACGTTATTTGGAGCAGGAAAAAAACGCAGGAGAGAAGAAACGGGCATATGAAGCGGCGGATGCCGCTTACCGGCGCGCCATGGTTGGTATCGTGGCCGCCCAGGTGCGGGAGGGGGAACCCTGCCCGGTCTGCGGCTCCCTTAAGCATCCCCGTGTGGCGGCAAAAGACGGCGTGCCAAAGGAAGAAGGGCTGCGGAAGCTGCGGCAGTCCTATGAAAAGGAACAGGCAAAACTGATGGAACTCCACGGAAAGGCGGCGGCATGCCGGGCGGAAGTGTCCGTATGCATGCAGCGGAAAAAGGAGTGGGAAGAAAAGGAAGAAACATGCAGAAGGCAAAGGGACGGACTGGCGGAAGAAACGCGCCGTACCGTGGAATCCATGCCGGAAAAGGCATATGAAAAGCTCCTTGTGCAATACCACGGGCTTTTGGCGCAGCAGAAGGAGAAAAAGGACAGGATGGCAAAAGACGCGGAGGAAACCGCCGTACAGGAAAAGAAGAAGAAAGAGTTGGAGAAAGCGTTTGCCGCACGGTACCGGCAGGCAGGTTTTGCTTCCCTGGAAAAATACGAAAAGGCGCTGCGGCATCCCGGTGAAATGGAAAGGCTGGAACGCCGGATTTTGGAATTCCGGGAGCGGCTGCAGGAATTGGAATACCTGACCGCCCATCTGCGGGAAGAAACCAGGGGAAAGCGGATAAAGGACACGGCGGGGCAGAAGGCGGAACTGGAGGAGAAAAAGAAGGAGAAGCAAGATGCCCTAAAGCGGTTAAACGAGTGCAGCCACAGTCTGAGGCAGTCGGGGAAAATCATGGAGTCCGTCAAAGAGCGCGGAAAGAAATACCGGGAACTGCAGGCGGAATACGGGATTGTTAAAGATTTGGACAATATGGCGTGCGGGAATAACGGGAAACGGCTGGTTTTCGAGCAGTATGTGCTGGCGGGATATTTTGAGGAAATTTTGCGTGCGGCGAACCTCAGGCTTTCCAAAATGACGGGGGGACGTTATGAATTGTCCCGTGTCGGGGAAATCAGCGACGGGCGGACGAAGGATAACCTGGAAATACAGGTGTTGGACTATTACACGGGAAAGTACCGGTCGGTGAAGACGCTGTCGGGCGGGGAATCCTTTAAGGCTTCCCTTGCCCTTGCCCTTGGCATGAGCGATGTGGTGCAGGGATACAGCGGCGGTATACGGGTGGATACGTTGTTCATTGACGAAGGGTTCGGCGCATTGGACGGGGAATCCATCGAGCAGGCGTGCCAGACACTATTATCTTTGGTGGAAAAAGACCGGTTAATCGGAATTATTTCCCATGTGCCGGAATTGTCGGAAAAGATAGAAAAACAGATTATCGTTTCCAAAACAAAGGTAGGCAGCGGAATCAGGCTCGTGGTATAATAAAAAAGACATGCCGTTTTGAAAATGGAAATGGAAATGAAAATGGAAATGAAAATGGAAATGAAAATGGAAATGAAAATGAAAATGACGGATAAGGAAAGAGGAAGAAAAGAAAAAGTATGGAGCATAAATTTGACGTGATTATCATCGGCGCGGGACCGGGCGGGATTTTCTGCGCTTATGAGTTAATGGAAAAGAAGCAGGACCTTAAGGTACTGGTGGTGGAGAAAGGACGCTCCATCGAAAAGCGCAACTGCCCGAAGCGGGTAACGAAACAGTGCGTGGGCTGCAAGCCGTGTTCCATAACCACGGGGTTTGCCGGAGCGGGGGCTTTCTCGGACGGCAAACTGTCCCTGTCGCCGGACGTGGGCGGCAACCTGCCGGCGATTTTGGGTTATGAGGAAACGGTGGGATTAATCCGGGAGTCGGATGCCGTTTATTTAAAGTTCGGCGCCGACCGGAATGTTTACGGTGCGGATAAGGCGAAAGAAATCCGGGAGATCCGTAAAGCGGCAATCAATGCCAATTTAAAGCTGATTGAGTGCCCCATCCGGCATTTGGGGACGGAGGAAGGATATAAGATTTATTCCAAACTGCAGAAACATTTGGAGGAAAAGGGGGTAACGCTCCTGTTCCAAACCATGGTGGAACAGATTCTTGTGGAAGACGGCAGGGCGGTAGGGATTGCCACGGATAAGGGGGATACTTTTTATGCGGGGGAAATCGTGGCTGCGGTGGGGCGTGAAGGTGCGGACTGGTTTAAGGATAAGTGCGGGGAACTCGGCATTGAGACGGCGCCCGGAACGGTGGATATCGGTGTGCGCGTGGAGGTACGGGATGAGGTCATGCAATACCTGAACGAAAACCTGTATGAAGCGAAACTGGTCTTGTATGCGCCGACGTTTGACGATAAGGTGCGGACATTCTGCACCAATCCGTCCGGCGAGGTGGCGACGGAATATTATGAAGGCGGTTTGGCGGTGGTTAACGGCCATGCTTATAAATCCAAGGAGTATAAGACAAACAACACCAATTTTGCGATTTTGGTGTCCAAGAATTTTACGAAGCCGTTTAAGACTCCCATCGAATACGGGAAGCAAATCGCGCAGTTGTCCAACATGCTCTGCGGCGGAAAAATCATGGTACAGACCTTCGGGGACTTTAAGAAGGGCAGGAGGACCACGGAGGAGCGGTTGTGCCGCAACAACTTAATCCCTACGTTAAAAGATGCGGTGCCGGGGGATTTGTCTTTGGTATTCCCCCACAGAATCATGGTGGACATTCAGGAGATGTTGGAGGCTTTGGATAAAGTGACGCCGGGAATCGCATCGGACGAGACGTTGTTATACGGTGTGGAAGTGAAATTTTATTCCAACCGCGTGGTAGTGGACCGTGGATTCGAAACGAGTTTAAAAGGACTGCGCGCCATCGGCGACGGCGCAGGCGTAACCAGGGGGCTGCAGCAGGCGTCGGCAAACGGAATCTGCGTGGCAAGGAGTATTTTGGAAGGGATGGGGCGGTAGCAAATGAAACGGGAAAGAAAAGGCCGGGGTCCGTTACGCAGACGGGCGGGCAAGCGGGTCGGGACGGCAGTCCTGCTGTCCGTACTCTTACTTGCCGTCTCCTCCATGGCGGGCTGCGGGGAGAAGGAAGATGCCAATACGAAGGTGGTACTGACTACCGGTTTTGCGAAGGATGAGATTTTCCGTATCGAAAGCATTTCCTGTACCCTGCCGGAAATCATGGTGTACCTGACCAACACCCAAAACCAGTATGAGAGCGTGTACGGGGCGGAAATCTGGGAGGCGGATATGGAGGGCGTTACCCTGGAGCAGAATATCAAGGATACGGCGCTTGCGCGGATTGCCCAAATTAAGTCCATGAACCTGCTGGCGGCACAATACGGGGTGGAACTGTCGGAGCAGGAAAAGGAACGGGCGGCGGAAGCGGCAGGGGTTTATTACCAATCCTTAAATGAAAAGGAACGGGAACTGATGGGAGTGACGCCGGAAATCATCGAAGGGCTTTACATGGAATACGGGCTTGCCAATAAGGTTTATAATTTTATTATCCGGGACATCAATCCGGAAATCAGCGACGACGAGGCGCGTACCATCAAGGTACAGCATATATTGATTAAAACTTATGCCCTGAACGGGGCGGGAGAGAAAATCGAGTATACGGAATCCGCGAAAGCGGCGGCGTATGCGCAGGCAAAGGAAGTATTGGATTTGGCACGGGACGGGGAGACGGATTTTGAACAGTTGGTGGAACGTTACAGTGAGGACAGCAAAGGGACGTATTCTTTTGGCAAGGGAGACATGGAACCGGCGCTGGAGGAAGCCGCCTTTAATTTGGGGACGGGGGAAATCAGCGGTATCGTGGAGACGAAATCCGGCTACCATATCATTAAATGCATCAGCACCTTTGACCGGGCGGAAACGGACGCCAATAAAGTGAAAATCGTGGAACAGCGTAAAAAGGAAGTATTCGGGCAGGAATATGATACATTCGTGAAATCACTGACAAGGAACCTGAACGAAGAAGCCTGGGGAGAGGTGGCTTTTATCCACGACCCGCAGGTGAAGACAGCGGATTTCTTTGATGTGTACGGGGAATATTTTGCGGAGGATTCGTAGGCGCCGTGTGCCGCGTTTTGCGGGGGCGGCAGACTGTGGGAATGAATGTTCCAACACTCTTTGGCAGCAGTTTACGAAAATTTTAGAAATCCGCAAAGCCGCATAAATACAGGGGAAAAGGAATATTATTAGCACTCACTATAAATGAGTGCTAATTTTTTCTTGACTTTTTTGACGGGCGGAATTAAACTTTGATTATGCGGCGGTGGAAAACCGGCAGGAACGGAATGTTTGAAAGAAAATGTAAAAAGAAAGGGAAGTGTGTAAAATGGCAGCAAAGCATGGTAATTTATCAATCAACAGCGATAATATTTTTCCGATTATCAAGAAATGGCTGTATTCCGACCATGATATTTTCATGAGGGAGCTTATTTCCAACGGATGCGACGCGATTACGAAGTTAAAGAAGCTGGAGATGATGGGGGAGTGCACCCTGCCGGACGATTTTAAGGCAAAGATAAGGGTTATCGTGAATCCGGAGGAAAAGACGTTAAAATTCATCGATAACGGCATCGGAATGACGGCGGAGGAAGTGGAGGAGTACATTAACCAAATCGCTTTTTCCGGCGCGACGGATTTCTTTGAAAAATACAAGGACAAGACCAATGAGGACCAGATTATAGGGCATTTCGGTTTGGGCTTTTATTCCGCTTTTATGGTAGCCGACCGGGTACACATCGATTCCCTTTCCTATAAAGAGGGGGCGGCGCCGGTACATTGGGAATGCGACGGCGGTACGGAGTTCGATATGGAAGAAGGTTCCCGCACGGAAATCGGTACGGAGATTACGCTCTTTATCAATGAAGACTGCCTGGAGTTCTGCAATGAGTACAAGGCGAGGGAAGTCATTAAGAAATACTGTTCCTTCATGCCTACGGAGATTTACCTGGAAAAGGCAAATACCACGGAGACCCAAACCATCAAGGCGGAAGAAAAACTGGATACCGATACGGTGGTGGAGGAGATTGCGAAGGAGAAAGAGGAAGACGAGCAGAAATTAAAAATCGTAAAACGTCCGGAGCTGTTAAACGAGACGACGCCTCTGTGGGCAAAACATCCCAACGAGTGCACGAAGGAAGAATATTTGGAGTTTTACCGTAAGGTATTCCAGGATTACAAGGAGCCGTTATTCTGGATTCACCTGAACATGGATTATCCGTTTAACTTAAAGGGAATCCTTTATTTCCCGAAAATCAACATGGAATATGAGTCCATTGAGGGAACGATTAAACTGTATAATAACCAGGTGTTCATCGCGGATAATATTAAGGAAGTCATACCGGAATTCCTGCTTTTGTTAAAGGGTGTCATTGACTGCCCGGACCTGCCGTTAAACGTGTCCCGGAGCGCGCTGCAAAACGACGGATTCGTGAAGAAGATTTCCGATTATATTTCCAAAAAGGTGGCGGATAAACTTTCCGGCATGTGCAAGACGGAAAAAGAGGAATACGATAAATACTGGGATGATATCGGACCGTTCATTAAATTCGGCTGCTTAAAGGACGATAAGTTCTGTGAGAAGATGACGGATTACATCCTGTTCCGCAATTTGGAAGGAAAATACCTGACCCTGCCCGAATGCCTGGAGGTCGGCAAGACCGATAACGGGGAGAATGCCATGGATGAAAACGGCGACCGGGTGGATGCCGAAGTGGTGGAAGACGGCAGTGCACAAGGGGAAACGGCGGCAGCCCCGGATGCGGGGACGGATGCCGATACCGAAGAAAATACCGGCGGACAGGATGATGCGCAGGCAGAAGTCATGGATGAAGACGGAAACCGCGTAGAAGCGGAAATCGTGGACGAAGATGCGGATGCGGAAGACGGGGAAGACGAAGAAAAGAAGGAGAAAATCATCTACTACGTCACCGACGAGCAGCAGCAGAGCCAGTATATTAACATGTTTAAGACGGCGAAAATGGATGCGGTGATTTTAACCCACAGCATCGACCAGCCTTTCATATCCCAACTGGAAGCCAAAAACGAAGGCATCCGCTTTAGGCGCATCGATGCCGATTTAACGGATTCCTTAAAAGCGAAGACATCCAAGAAGGCCGCAAAGGAAATGGAAGAACAGGCGGAAGAAATCGCCAAGATTATGAAAAAAGCGCTGAAAAAGGAAAACCTTACGGTGAAAGTGGAGAAATTAAAGAACAAAAAAGTGTCTTCCATGATTACGGTTTCCGAGGAAAGCAGGCGTATGCAGGATATGATGCGCATGTATTCCATGAACGGCGCGGACATGGGCATGTTCGGCAAGGAAGGGGAGACCCTCGTCCTCAATGCAAACCACCCGTTGGTACAGTACGTACTGGAGCATAAGGAAGGGGAAAACGTGACAATGATTTGCGAGCAGTTATATGACTTGGCGCAGATACAGAATGCGCCGCTTGCGCCGGAAGCCATGACGAAGTTCATCGCAAGAAGTAACGAGATTATGATGATGCTTACGAAATAAGCGGACTGCCGCGGCTTTTTCCGGATATGTTCCGGCGATGCACGGCCCCCAAAACCTCTGCATATAATGTGGTAAACAAATATGCAGAGGTTTTTTTATGCCCATAAACATCATTCATGCCGCACAGAGGGTTGACAGCCCTTATTCGGGCAACCTGAAAGTCAATGTCACTTCCTCCGTGGGAATGATTCCCATCCGTGACGCCACAGTGAAAATTTCCTATAAGGGGATGCCGGATTCCGTTATAGAAACGCTGGATACCGACATATCGGGACAAACCGAGGAAATAGGGCTTCCCGCGCCGCCGCCGGAATACAGCCAGGAGCCGGGCAGCGACCAGCCTTATTCGGAATACAACATCGAGGTAAATGCGCAGGGATATGAGCCGGTCATGATATCGGGAACGGAGATTTTAGCCGGTACACTGGCGCTCCAGCCCGTGGAGATGATACCGGTGGAAATGGAAGAACAGGAGGAAGAAACCATTGTCATTCCCGACCATACGCTGTACGGCGAATATCCGCCGAAGATACCGGAGGATGAGATTAAACCGTTGGATGAGACGGGGGAAATCGTACTTAGCAGGGTGGTCATTCCTGAATTTGTGGTGGTTCATGACGGGGTGCCAAGCGATGCCACGGCGCCGAATTACTATGTCAGGTATAAAGACTACATCAAAAATGTGGCATCCTCCGAAGTTTATGCCACATGGCCGGAAAATGCAATTTATGCTAATATACTCGCCATTATGTCCGTAACGTTAAACAGGGTATATACGGAGTGGTAGCGGGACCATGATTTTTGTGTGGAGGGCGGCGGGATTTGCTA
>CANTGP010000012.1 GCA_947653315.1 uncultured Lachnospiraceae bacterium | reverse complement strand
GGGCACCCGCCAGCTTCGCTGGCATCTTCCTTAGGGTGCCCGTGTGCATAAAAAAGGCGGGAAACATGTTTCCCGCCTTTTTCTCAATATTTTCCAAAGCCGTCCCCAAGCGAAATAATCTGTTCATTCGCATTGGATTTGCCGGAAGAAGCCGAATAGGAACTGCTGTCCACGGTTGTCGGCGCCGAAATACCGCTGCCGGTACCCAAATTGTAGATGGAAAGCAAATCACGCATCCTCGTTGCCTGGTTGGATAATTCCTCGCTGGCTGCCGCACACTGCTCGCTGGTGGCGGAATTCGTCTGCACCACCTGGGATACCTGTGCAATCGCCTGCTCAATCTGTGCCACTGCGGTCGCCTGATAATTGGAAGAATCCGCGATACCGCCAATCTGGCTGTCACAGGTCTGCGCCGTACTGCTGATGACTTCCAAAGCGCTTGCCGTTTCATCCGCAATCTTGGAACCCACGCCGACTTTCGCGATGGAATCCTCAATGAGTTCCGCCGTTTCCGCTGCCGCTGCCGCACTCTTTGCAGCAAGGCTCCTTACTTCTTCCGCCACCACCGCAAAGCCTTTTCCTGCTTCCCCAGCCCTTGCAGCCTCAACCGCCGCGTTCAAAGCAAGGATATTTGTCTGGAATGCAATATCGTCGATGACCTTAATAATCTTGGAAATACTTTCCGAAGACTGGTTGATATCCTGCATTGCGGTCATCATGTCACGCATTTGGGTATTTCCTTTTTCCACATTGCTGATCACTTCCGCCATCAGACGGTTCGTTTCGTTTGCCTGCTCCGCATTCATCTTCGTCTTTTCCGCAATTTCACTGATGGATGCCGTAATCTCCTGGATGGCGCTCGCCTGTTCCGTGGAGCCCTGTGCCAAAGCCTGGCTTGCGCTTGCTACCTGCGCGGAACCGATGGTTACCTGGGAACCCGCATCGCTGATATTGGAGAGTGCATGGAAATTGTCCTCCACCAGTTTCTTTAAGGAATGCCCCAGCAAATCGTCCGCCGATTTCGGAACTACGTTAATGGTCAAATTGCCGTTTGAAACTTCCTCCGCAATCTCCGCCTGGTATTTGATATTATCAATCACCTTCGTGTACTCGTCTACCAGTTCCCCGAACTCATCGTCGTTATATTTCTCCAAATGGATATCGACACGTCCTACCGCAATCTCTTTCGCCGCATCGGATAACTGCTTAATGGATTTCTCGATGGTCTTTATCAGCGCCAAAGCCACAACGACGGTTATTACCACGGAAACAATCGCAATTGCATAAGTCAGGATCGTCGTATACAGCACATAACGCTCCTGCTCCGCAGGGTCAACCAGACGGGCCGCCTGTTTTGTCGTTAAATTACCGAATAAAATGTTAAAAAGCGTAAGCAATATAGGAATCATGAATCCCAGTATTAGTTTAGTCTTCATCTTCATGTTTTTCATCATTTATACCTCTCATTCTTCATCGATTACCATTTCATTCGCCTGCTCAATCACCGACATATCCGCATCGTTTAACAGCTTATCGGGATCCAGCAGCAGCTTTACGGAATCGCCAACCTTGCCGATACCGTACACATACTTGTTCTGCACTTTGTCGGCGCGCCCAATCGAAGGTGGCGGCAAAATATTTTCTTCCTTTATCTCTACTACTTCCGCAATTTTTTCCACGATTAACCCAACAATCGTGGATTTAACATTGATGACAATGATACAGGTCCTATCGTTGTACTCAAAGGGCTCCTGACGGAACCTCAGCCGTACATCAATAACCGGAATGATCTTTCCCCTCAGATTGATCAGTCCCTTGATATAATCTTCCGTCTCAGGAATCGCGGTAATCGCCTGGAATCCGATGATCTCATTTACATACTGGATTTTCAAGCCAAAATATTCGTTCCCGGATTTGAAGGTCATATACTTTCCCTTTTGGGCATCCCGTTCATCAGAACCGTTTCTCGAATCATCAGCCTGTTTTCTTAATTCGTTTGTCTCCTCCATATCGGTACTTTTCCTTTCTGTCCAAAATTTCTATTCCATCCATCGTCTTTGTTCCGTGTTTACTCTACCAATCCGCCCGGATCCAAAATCAGGGCGATACTTCCGTCCCCTAACTGCGTGCAGCCGGAAAGCCCTTTCACCTTTTTGATATACGAAGGAATCGGTTTAACCACGATTTCCTGTTTACCAATCAGTTTATCCACAAACAGACAGATGGTACGGTTTTCCACTTCCAGTATCAGCATCATGCCTTCTTCCACGGAAGTACGGTAATCTTCCATGCCATACCATTTGCCCAGCCGGATTACCGGATAGCACTCCCCGCGGATCATCACATATTCTTCGCCGTTCGGCTCATGAATCATCATTTCTTCCTTCACGCTGAAGAATTCCTTGATGACGCCTGTCTCCATGACGAAAGAAGAATTACCGGTTTCCATTACGATTCCGTCGATAATTGCCAGCGTCAGCGGAATCTTAAGGCTCATGGTAGTCCCGAAGCCGGTTTCGCTTTCAATATCCAGCACGCCGCCGATTGCCTGGATGTTCTGTACCACCACGTCCATTCCCACGCCACGGCCGGAATACTCCGTTACCTGCTCGTTAGTGGAAAAACCGGGCAGGGTAATAAACTGGAACACCTCTTTGTCGCTGTATGCGGATTCCGGTTTTCCTTCCGCCAAGAGATCCTGTTTCCTCGCCTTGGCAAGAATCTTTTCCCGGTCCAGTCCTTTTCCGTTATCCGCTACGCTGATCCATACCTTTCCGGCTTCCGTCCGTGCGGACAACGTAACCTTTCCTTTGTCCGGCTTACCGCTTTCTTCCCGTTCTTCCTTTGTCTCGATCCCGTGGTCCACCGCATTCCTCACCAAATGCATCAGCGGGTCGGAGATATGCTCGATGATATTCTTATCCACCTCGGTATGCTCACCGATCATTTCAAAATCGATATCTTTTCCCAGCTTCCTCGACACGTCGAAAACAATACGGTTCATTTTTTGGAAAATATTCGTCAGCGGCACCATACGCATGGACATGATGACATTCTGCAAATCGGTGGAAATCTTTGCCATCTGTGCCGCCGCCTTATTAAAGTTGGCAAGGTTCAGTCCCGGTACTTTCAAATCCGGGTTCTGCAGCACGACGGATTCGGAAATTACCAGCTCGCCGATTAAATCCATAAGCTGATCCATCTTGCTGACATTTACGCTGATAAAGGATGCTTTCTCGCCCTTCGGCTTATCCTTTGCCAACTGTTTTTTCTTACCCGGTTCCTTGGATTTGATAACGAAATCACCGGGAGCCATCTTCGGTTTCTCCGGCGGTGCCTTTTCCTCCTCCTTACTCTCGTCAAGGGCTGCCTTTACCTTTGCCTCGATGTCCTCCACGCTGGATTCCAAATCGATTTTCAGCTCATGCTCGCCGAAGTCAAAGCCCTGTAAAAATTCCTCCGCCCGGCATTCAAAAACATCCACCGCCTCTATGTCATACCCGACACCGATTAACTTGCGGATTTCCTCCTCGTTGGACTGGGACTGCAGCAGGATACGGAACCCGTCCTTTATAATTACCTGTGCGCTTTCCGGATCGGATATGATGTCTTCCGGGGAATACAGCAAATCTTCCGCAATTTCCTTTAAGGCATACACCGTCTTATAGGCATGTACGTTCGCCATCTCCGTATCCGGGTAAAACGTAATGTAAATCTTGTAAAAGCGGCTTGCACTGCTGGCAACGGGAGCGATATAAAAATGTTTCGGCTCCACATGCACATTTTGGGGAACCGGAGCCGGAGCTTCCTCCCCTTCCTTAACTGCTCCGCTTTTGATTTTTTCCAAAAACTTATCAAGCTCAGCGATGATTTCTGCCGGTTCGCCGTCGGGCGACTCCCCATTCCTAATCTTTTCCATTTCACCGCTGATGAAATCCTCTACCGTCAATACATGCTCCACTAACTCCAAATGCGGCACATTATCGGGATGTGACTCTCTCAGGTAGAAAAAGACGTCTTCCAGCTTGTGGGATATAGCCGTAATGTTATCAAACATCATGATACCGGAAGATCCTTTAATCGTATGCATGGTACGGAAGATTTCGTTTATGCTGTCTTCATCAAAGCATTCCGAATCCTTCTGGTCCAAAACCATCTCCTGAAGCTGTTCCAGTAATTGCTCGTTCTCAAACAGGTACATATCCAACATGCCTTCTGCATTAAATTCTTCAGCCATATACTTCTCCTTTCCTGTTTATTCTCCGTTTTTTACCTGCCCTTATAACAGACCCGTCTTCTTTAATGCCTGCTCAAATCTGTCCTGGTCGATGGGCTTACCGGAATAAATGGTACATCCCAGCTCAAATGCCATATTTACGTTTCTCTCCTCATTTAAGGCGGTGGTCATGATTACTTTTGCCGCCTTTTCCTCCGGAACATTACGCTGTTTCTCCAGGTTACGGATTCCAACCAATGCCTGGTATCCATCCATCACCGGCATCATAATGTCCAAACATACCAGGTCGTACGGCTCATCATCCTCCAAGGCCATCATAAATGCATCCACCGCTTCCATTCCGTCCACGGTTACGTCACATTCCCCATACTTCGACAGGAAATTGACCATAAACTTCCGTGTTACAAAATCGTCTTCTGCCAATAGAATTTTCATGTGCTCTCTCCTCTACATTTTATTTAATACTGCATAGGTTCTTTTTGGAATATCAGCCAGTTTCTCCTGATATTGCACGGCTCCTATATCATAAGCAACCTTAGGCATACCGTAAACCACGCAAGTGGATTCGTCCTGCCCTATGGTTTTTGCTCCCGCCTTCCTCATGGCAAGCAAACCTTTCGCACCGTCGCCGCCCATTCCCGTAAGGATGATTCCTACGGCATTGCGTCCCGCCGCCTTTGCCACGGACTCAAACAGGACATCCACGGACGGACAGTGACCGTTTACTTTGGGACCCGGCTTTACCTCCACCTGATAACCGTCCCCTACTTTTACCAAGTGCATATGCTTATCCCCTCCGGGGGCAATCAGCACATGGCCCGGCATAACCCGGTCCCCGGTCTGCGCCTCCTTCACATGGACACGGCACTCATTGTCCAGCCGCTTCGCATACATCTGCGTAAATCCCGGCGGCATATGCTGTACGATGACGATACCGGGAATATCCACCCCGTATTCCTTCACTACCGAAAAGATTGCTTCCGTCCCCCCCGTGGACGCGCCGATTGCCACCAGCAGGTTTTTATGCGACGTGGTAAGCTGCTGGCTTTCCGCATTGACCACCGCTTTCTTGATATTGCTTATTTTGGCCGTGGAAGCGATTTTAATCTTAACCAAGAGCTCGTTTTTGATAAAATCCTCCAACTGGCTCCTGCTGACCGCTGCCGGTTTTGCCACAAAATCCACCGCTCCGGAATTTAAGGCGTCAAATACTTTGTCACTCAGGGAACTGATTACCACCACCGGCATCGGATACTGGGGCATCAGTTTCTTTAAGAATTCAATGCCGCTCATCTTCGGAAGCTCGATGTCCAGGGTCATGACATCCGGCTTAAGCTGCAAAATGGCATCCCTCGCCTCAAAAGGATCTTTCGCCGTCCCCACGACCTGGATGGACGGATCCCTGCTCAGATTTTGAACCAGCAATTCCCTGAATACAATGGAATCGTCTACTACCAATACTCTAATCGGGTTCATACATCAATTATTTCCTCCCTATTTTCTAAAGATTGACGGCTGGATAATCTGAAACGGCACCGTATTTCTGTCCAAAGTCTCTGTCATTCCTATAAACAGATAGCCACCCGGCTCCAAAGTATCATAAACCTTCCGAAGAAGTTCCGCCTTTGTCTTCTCATCAAAATATATCATAACATTGCGCAAAAATATAGTATGCATTTTCTTTTTAAACGGAAAAGGTTCCATTAAATTAAACTGACGGAACAGGATTTCCTGCTTCAATTCCTCTTTTACCGCATATTTCCCGCTCAGTTTATCCAAATTAAAAAAATTCCGTTTCCAGTTTTCCGGCACTTCCTTCAACTGGTCCGCATTGTAAACCCCCCTCATCGCCTGCTGCAGCACGCGCGTGGACACATCCGTCGCCAACAGCTTGGTATCCCACTGTCCATGCTCCATGCCGAAAAATTCCTTGATTACCATTGCAATCATGTACGGCTCCTCACCGGTGGAAGCCGCCCCGCACCAAACGCGCAGGTCTTTCCTTGACTTTTCCTTTTCCTTTATCCACGGAAGCACTACTTTCCGGAAATAATCAAAATGGTTAAACTCCCTCATAAAATACGTATGATTAGTGGTCAGCATATTTACCAATGCCTTTTCCAGATTGCCGCTGCT
Organism: uncultured Lachnospiraceae bacterium; assembly: GCA_947653315.1. Classification (GTDB taxonomy): domain Bacteria; phylum Bacillota; class Clostridia; order Lachnospirales; family Lachnospiraceae; genus Kineothrix. The sequence goes on along the minus strand of CANTGP010000012.1, from coordinate 11,166 downwards.
GTCGCGTTCCACAGCGTCCATATAGGCATTGAAATTTGCCCATCCCCCCGTTTTCAGGTAGTTCTCCAGCCTCCCGTTTACAATCACCTTCTTTTGTCCCAAATCCAACCCGTAACGCGGTTTTAAGTACCGGACAATCCTTGTAAACTCCTCATCCGTAATCAAGTCCCTCATCCTCCACTCTTTACCAATGCATATAATATATCGGTACGCGGTCAGTGCAACTGGCGCGTAATCTTACAGAATATTTTGAATATTTCCGGCCTGAACTTGGTTCCCGCATCCTCCTGCATAATCCGCAGGGCTTCCTCCCTGCCAAATTCCTCCCGGTAACTTCTCTTTTCCGTCAGTGCGCAGAACACATAAGCAATGGAAACAATCTGTGCCGCCAGCGGGATTTCCTCCCCCTTTAACCCCTTGGGATAGCCGCTGCCGTCCCAATTCTCATGGTGGTAACGCGCCACATCCACCGACATGCGGATAAAATCATTATAATCGCGGGACACCTGCAAGTCCCCTAACAGTTTCGCACCGATATCGGTATGGCTCTTTACGATGGAAAGTTCCTCCTCCGTCAGTTTATCCTTTTTTTGGAGAATCTCTTTTGGTATGCCGATGTTCCCGACATCGCATAACGGCGCAGCCAGTTCTATCGTTTCGATATAACCGTCCGAAATCTCCCCCTCAAACAGCGGGGAAAACTGCATACTCTGCGCAAGGATATGACAGTTATACCGCAGTCTTTCAATAAATGCTTTCCCGTAATAGGAATTCTGTGCGGCAAGATTGGCAAGCGCATACAGTACGCTCTTTTTCTCCGCCTCCATCTGCCTAAGCTGGGCATTTACGGATGCCTGCAGACGCCGGTTGGTCTCGGTAATCTCGCGGTTTGCCTCATACAAATGGACATGCACCCCTACCCTGGACTGAACCACTTCCGGGATAAACGGCTTCGTTATATAATCAATTCCCCCTATGGAAAAACCTTTCACAATATCCTTCGGATCGTCAAACGCAGAGATGAAAATAACCGGAATCTCCCTGCTGACCGGATCGTTTTTTAAAACCCTGCACAATTCATATCCATCCATTTGGGGCATGGAAATATCCGTCAGCACCAAAGAAGGATGAAATTCATAAAACAGCTTTAGCGCTTCCACGCCGCTTTCCGCCAAAATCGGCCGGCATCCCATATCCTTGATAATTTCTTCCAAAATCACCCGGTTGGTCTCCACATCGTCCACAATCAGGACTTTGCTCCCTCCCAGCCCTTTTTCCCCACTGCCCATATCCATCCTCCATAGCCATGGCGTCAAACCGCCGTATACTGATTCCCGTTGGTTATTCCATGTCAATCAAGGCTTTCAGGCCTTCCAAATTGACGGAAATCTTGTCGTAATTCTCTTTCTGTACTGCCATCTTAAGACGCAGAACCAACATACTTACTTCCCGCGGAGCGTTCTCCGTAAGCTGCCGGATGCTTTCCATGAACATCTCTGCTTTTTCCCAGTTTTCCATTTCCACACAAAGAATCAGTTTCGACAGGTTCTTTTTTAATTCCTCCCTGTTCGCCTCGGTGCCATACTCTTTGATGTCCGTGGTTTCCCCGTCTTCCCCATCCCGGTGGGCGACGGGTACGAACATTTCCTTGCGTGCCGCCATCGCTTCCCGTTCTTCCTCCGGAATCTGTACCCATATGGAGAAAGAAACCGTTGTCCCCTTATTCTTTACGCTTTCCAAACTGATGTTACCGCCCATCAGTTCCACCAGTTGCTTACAGATATTGAGCCCCAGGCCGGTTCCGCCGTATTTCCTCGAAATGGAGGCGTCCACCTGGGAAAAACTCTTAAACAGTTTATCCTGATCCGCTTTGTCAATACCGATTCCCGTGTCCACTATGATAAAAAACAGCTCCACATTATCGTCCATCATTGCCGTAGGCAGTACTTCCAGGGAAATCTTTCCCACGGCTGTAAATTTTTGGGCGTTGGAAAGCACATTGTTTAAGATTTGTACAATCCTAAGTTCATCGCCCACCACCACTTCCGGTATCTGGGGGGAAACCGTCATGAAAAATTCCAGCCCCTTTTCCGTAATCCGGTTGATATGGTTGGACTTTATGTAATCCAGCATTTCCCGCAGGTTAAACTTCTGCGGGTCCAATATGAATTTTCCCGCATCCAGTTTGGAAAAATCCAAAATATTATTAATCAGCTTATGCATATCCTCGCAGCAGCGTTCCATCAAATGCAGGGAACGGAGCTTACGGTCATCCGTTTCCAAATCCAAAAGTTCCCTTACATTGCCCAGGATACCGTTCACCGGCGTCCGCAGTTCATGGGTCACATTGGCGACAAATTCCGACTTTACTTTGGATGCCTGCTGCGTCTCCTGCTCCATCTGCTCGATTTTCTTATTCAGAAATTCCTTCTCCAGCATGTCGTTCATCATGCATACGCGGATGCCGGACGATTCCTTTTCCACCACCTTGGCTTCCACGGGAAAACAGGTAAGGTTCTTACGGTATGCCATAAGGCTCTGCATACCACCGTTAAAAACGGCATCCGCCCCGCCCGTTTCCCCCGCCGACTTAAAAACGCCGGGAAAAATACTGCTGATATGTCCCCCGCAGATTTCCTCCCCGTACCCCAGCTTCGTCCTTGCGGCAGCATTGGCGCAGGTGATTACGCCGTTTTGGTCAAACAAGAGAATCATTTCCAACGCATCTTCCGCCGGAAATGCATAACAATCGTTCCATTCCATAATCTTCCACCCCCGGACAAAACGAAAGACAGCCAAACACCCGGTACTTGTTTCGCTGACTTCGGTTCCATTCATTCAAGTTTTACAAATAGTTTAACATCTTGATCACTTCCACCAAATCAAAGAAATCTTCCTTCGCAAGTTTGAAGCATTCCATCACATCCGGTGAAAACTGGCCGCATTCCCCGCTGATAATCATGTCATATGCCACGGAATTTGCATAAGCGCCCTTATATACCCTCTTGCTCACCAGCGCGTCGTATACGTCGGCAACGGCAACCACCTGTGCGCTCAGGGGAATCTGTTCTCCAACCAAATGGTCCGGATACCCGCCCCCGTCCCATCTTTCATGGTGGTGGCGGCAGATGTCATAACAGTAACGGTAAAATTCGTCATCCTGATCCTGGCAGAAAGACTGTAAGATATCGCACCCTAATGTGGTATGCGTCTTCATGATCTCGAATTCCCCGTCCGTCAGCTTTCCGGGTTTTAACAATATGGCATCCGAGATACCGATCTTACCAATGTCATGCAGGGCGGCAGCCCTTGTGATTTCACCAATCTGTTCCTGTGTCAGTCCGTATTTCGGGAAGTACTTCTGCAAATATTTTAACAACACCCTCGTGAAATATTTAATCCGCTTAATGTGTTCGCCAGTTTCCAAACTACGGAATTCCACCACCGTACTAAGCGCATCTATCATAAATTCGTTATTTTCCCTGATCTTCTGTTCCTGCGCGCGGATGGCTTCTTCCTGTTCTTTCAGGCGTTCTTCCATATTGCGCTTGTTCTGGTACAGCTCAATAATGTTCTTCGCCCTTCTCTTTACGATATCCGGGTAAAAAGGCTTGTGCATGACATCGGCGATTCCGTACGCATACGCCCTGTCCTCGCTGTTGCGCACCGTCTCGCTGGTAATCAGGATAACCGGAGTGCTTTCCAGCAGTTCATGTTCTTTCATGTAATCCAGCACGCCAAAACCGTCCATGACCGGCATCACAATATCAAGCAGCACCAATGCCAAATCGTGGTCTTCCTCTATGTATTTTATGGCTTCCTCCCCATTGGATGCCTGTAAAATCTCATATTCGGAACGAAACATCACATCCAGTATCGCCCTGTTTACTTCTTCGTCGTCCACAATCAGTATATGTTGTTTTTCCATGCCTTCTCCTCTTAGGTCTTTGCCCGCATTTAATGTATCCATGATATCACTTATCGGCTAAATTGTCAACGATATTCGGCTCCGCAGGAACAATCGCCAAGTCGCCTTTTATGCATATTTCGTTATCATTTCACGGAACAGGAGACTCACTTTTCCAAGTTCCTCCACTGCGGCATCCACTTTATCCTTTTCCACTTCTTCCGGCACTTTCCCGCGCAGCAGCTCCGTTATTTCACAGGCGCCCTTGTAAATAGGGTCCAGTCCCAAATTCGCCGACACGCCTTTTAAGGTATGCGCACTGTTAAATGCGCCTTCGTAATTCCCGCTGTTTACATTCTCCACAATGCCTTCATAACTGCGGTCATCCTTAAATTTCAGCAGAAATTTCTGGTATAAACCCTTGTTTCCCATAAAACGGTTAATGGCGACATCCACACCGGCGCCGTTTTCCCTCAGTTCTTTTTCAAATTGTTCATCCATGTTTTTTCTCCTTTCCTTATTTTCTCCCATAATCCCATAAGGCAAAAAAGGAACCGCCCCTTGCAGTTCCACACCCGAATTCCCTTTGGATTTTCCATCTCTTGTAACGTCATTTTTCCGCGCAACTGCATTCCGGTACCGTCCGGACATATCTATATGGAAATCATTCCCCGGACGCACCCAAACCACACTTTTTTCTTCCTGAAACGAGTTTAGTCTAACAGAAACAGAAGCAAAAAACAAGCACTTTTTAGAAATTCCAAAATAGTAAAAATATTCCATGCCGCCACATTGTCTTTCCCTCCCCGCCTTCTTCTGCATATACTACTAAAAAAGGGTTTTTTATGTTTCAATTTACACCCCGTCTTACTTTTGTCAAACTACTGGAAAAAAAACGCCCCCGCGCCATGGCATGGGTGACGGGCAACGATGCCAACCCGCAGTTAAGCGGTTTGGTTAAATTTTATGACACGCCTTACGGCGGCGTCCTCGTGGAAGCGGAAATTTTCGGACTTCCCAACGTGGAAAATGCGGATTCCACAGACTTTTATGCCATGCATATCCACGAATACGGGGACTGTTCGGGCAGTTTTGAGCACACCGGCAGCCATTATAACCCTTCCGGCCGGCCGCATCCCGGCCATGCCGGCGATATGATCCCGCTCCTTGGCAATGCGGGCTATGCATGGACCTCCTTCTACGATAAACGGTTCTCCATACAGGATGTAATCGGGAAATCCGTGGTAATCCATGCCGGGGCGGATGATTTCACCACACAGCCTTCCGGCGGGTCCGGTACAAAAATCGGATGCGGGGAAATACGCATCGAACAATAACCTCCACGGACGGACACGGACGTATCCCCCACGGAAACCCGTTCCGCGGGGGTACCCCTAAAACTGCACCGGCTCCACATCCTCCGTCAGCACTTCCATCCGGTATTCCGGCAGACGGTCCAACAATTCCTCCAGGCAGATTCCGGTATTGTATACCACGTCATGCGCCAGCATGACCACCGTTTTCCTGCCGAGGGTGGTTTCCACTCCGTTGGCGACCAACTGTTCCGGCGTGGATTTCTTCACCGCGTCTTCCAGACTGGCATTCCAGTCAAAATAAATAAATCCCCGCTCCGTCATTTCCCTGATAATATCCTCCCTTACTTCCGCGTTATAGGCATTCACGCTTCCGCCCGGAAAACGGAACAGCTTCACTTCCACCCCCGTGACTTCCTTCACGGTCTCATAAGCGGCTTCAAAGTCCCGCAGGTAACTGTCCACGCTTTCGTATACCACCCCGTAATCATGGTTATCGCAATGGATACCGATGGTATGCCCTTCTTCCACGATTCTCCTTGCCACTTCGGGATGATTACGCACGTTTTCCCCCACCAGGAAGAATGTCGCCTTAATGTTCCGTTCCTTTAAGATATCCAATACCCGCGCGGTATTCTCCTCCGTCGGACCGTCGTCAAAAGTCAGGTACATGGTTTTCGGATGGAAATAATAATCAATCCCGCGGACGATTCCCTCCGCCAGCCGTTCCCGGTATTCGCCGTCCGCCAGCCTGCCGTGCTCCCCCTCGTTGGTCAGGAATCCCGTTTCGATTAAACATGCGGGCATCCGGGTATTGCACAGGACATGCAAATCCGTTTCCCCCTGTGTCTCCCGCTCCTGTGCCTGCGCTGCCTTCACGGTCTGCTGCCCCACCAGCAATGCCAAGCGTTTACTGTCCCGCGTTTCATCCGTCCCGTCATACCATACCTCGATGCCTTCCGCATCTTTATATTCGGAAGAATTCTGATGGATGCTGACATAAAGGTCCGCCCCGCCTTCGTTTGCGGCTTTTGCCCTGTCTTCTTTTGACAGGTAACTGTCGCCGTCCCTTACCATCATAACATGGTATCCCATTCCTTCCAGCTTATCCCGTACCAGCTCCGCGACGGCAAGGTTGATGTCCTTTTCCAGAATGCCCCCTGCCTTACAGCCTTCATCCTCCCCACCGTGTCCGGCATCAATGGCAATCAGCGGATGCCCCGGCTCCGCCGCATCCGGCTGTTCTGCCGCATCCGGAACCGCCACATTGGACGATACCGTTCCCACGGACTGGCTGCCACCGGCGTCCCCGGTTCCGGATTCCATTCCGGTTCCGCCGCCTGCCGTTCCGCTTCCGTCCGGGCTTCCGGTTTCCGCACCGTTCCCTATCCCGGTTCCCGGCCCCCGGAAACGCAGTCCCTCCGATGCCGCAAGCACCTGTACCGCCAATGCAAACGAAATGCCGCCGATGGCCGCCGCCATGCACGCCACCCAAGCCGTGCGTCCGATACGCCGTCCCCGGACGATACGTTTTCCCGTATTTTTCCGCACCCTGATTTCCTGCTGCCCGTGTCCTGTCGCATTCCCCCGTTTTCTTCCGCCGTATCCGTACTGCCTTTCCTTCCCCTTTTTGCCCAAAACCAAACACTGCTCCATACTGTCGTACATATCCTGATGCTCCTTCCAAATGCGAACGCCCACCCTTTATCTTATGAAAAAAAATTCCGGGTATCACAAAAACCCTTGTGCCATCTTTTCTTAAAGATTACACAAGGGCTGCATCAAATTGCCATCAAAGTTGCATCAGAATTGCATCATTTTGAAATTTTCAAAAAAAATTCGTTGATTCCTTCATAGAAGCCGACAGTCATCACCGTCCGCTCCTCCCCCATCCCGGAAAACACGTATTTTTTAAAATAAGGGGTCGTCTCCAAAAGGGGATTGTCCGACTCATAGGGGACAGGTTCACTAAGTCCCATATATCCGCTCCATTTCCGCGCCACCTCGTCCGCCTCGATATCTTCCCACAAAAGGGAAGTCCTTACGTAAAATTCATAAATTTTCCCGTTATCCGCATCGATATACGCATCAATCAGGCGGTTCGCCTTGTCCGCATTTCTTTGGCTGTCGGACAGGCTCACCTGCCAAACCGCCAAATTATTCCTCGGCTCCAGCACGTCGATTGCCGAATACAGAACGGCATCATAAGAACCCTGGTCCACCTCCTTCACCGTATCCGGCAGGATACCCAGCTCCTTTAACGCGGCAAGCCCTTCACCGGCGGTTCCGTAAATCTGTTCGTCCGTAATTTCCTGTCCGGAAGGTCCCCTGCGGTTGACCACGAACGCATAGGCGCCTCCCAAATCCTGGTAATCCATGCCCTCCGTCCCGCCCGTATTCCGTTCGCTTCCGGGCTGCGTCTGACTGTTCAGGCATTGGGAAAGAATATACAGCTTCTCATTGGCGTTTAATGTATAACGGTATCCTTCCCCCGCCGCTTCCGTCTCCTCCGTATGCGTCACGTCCAGGATTGCGCCGTCCTTATACTCCGCCAGCGCTTCCGGTCCCCATACGGACAGCAGCATGACGCAGACCGTAAAGGCAGGGAACAGCACCCACATGCCGTTTCCCCCGTCCTGCGGCTTCTTCTTTCCCTTTCCCGTCTGTTTTTTATCCTTCACCACAAACCTCCTCCCTGCCCGGAAGGACGAAACCGATGCGGGAACCGCGCCCCGCTTCGCTTTCTATTTCCAGCACACTGCCATGCAGTTTCAGGATTTCCGTACAGAGTGCAAGCCCCAAACCCGCACCGTTCTTGCTTCTCGCACGTGACTTGTCCACCATGTAAAAAGCCTGTGTCACTTTATGCTGCTCCTCCGCCGGTATCCCCACGCCGTAATCCCGCACGGAAAAACGGTACCCCGCTTCCTCCCTGCACCCTTCCACTTCCACCAGTCCCCCGTCCTCGGAAGCCTTGCACGCGTTATCAATCAAATTGACCAGTACCGTCTTGATTAGGTTCCCTTCCATCCACAGAACGGCGTCTTCATAACGGAAGACCATTTTTTGCCCCGTTCCGTTCCGGAACATTTCTTCCAAATAGGAAAATACCGAACGCGCCGGAACCGTCTGGAACTCCGCTTCCCCCCGCTTCGTCACGATGATGTCCAACAGGCGGAACGACATGGCTTCCAGCCGCTTCCCCTCCGTATAAATATAATTGGCACTCAGAAAGCTCTTTTCTTCATCCAGTTTATGGGAACGGAGCATATCGGCATATCCGATAATGGCCGTCAGCGGCGTTTTCAATTCATGGGCAAACGCGGCGACAAAATCCTCCCTTGCCTGGATTTCGTCCTCCAGTTTCCCGATATTTTCCTCCAAAGCATTTGCCATCACATTATAATCGCGGGTCAACTGCCCGAGCTCATCCCTGCTGACCTGCACGGCACGGTAGGAATAATCCCCTTCCGCCATCCGTTTCGTCGCTTTCGTCAGCAGGCGGATCGGCTTCGTCAGCCATGAGGAAATCAGGTACATAATAACCGTCCCCGCAAAGAGGATCAGCAGTGTCACCCGCCGGTACAGGGAAAACCCCACGGCACGTTCACGGAATACTTCCGACACGTCCCGCATCGTTTCCAAATAAAGCGCACGGTCCAGCGTATTGACCGTCACCCCCGTCTGCACGTAATAATGCCCGTCCCGCCGGATAATCCGGTAAGTTTTTGTGTTTTCATCCGTTTGGGCAAGCAGTTCATTATCCGCCGCAAAACCGTCGCTGGCATACAATGCATTTCTTTCCTCATCGGAAATGCGTATCAGGCGTCCGTTATCCCGCCCGCTCCGCTCCAGGTTCGGAGCAATTTCCTCCACCGTACTGTCCTGCAAAATCCCGTACTTGGTCGGCACATTAAGCGCTGCCGTTTCAAAGGCAAAGCGGAGGATACTGTTCTCATCCAAAGCCTGCCCCACCTCCCGTTCCAGGGAGGTCTCAAACACATAATTCACGAAATAAAAACCGCTGAACCCCAATGCCGCCGCCAACAGCACCATCGTCCAAAGCAGTAACTTGAATGAAAATTTCATCGTGATACTTTTTCTCCTTACACCTCTAACCGGTAGCCCACCTTATACACCGCCACCAGATTGTGTTCCCAGCCCAGTTTCCTCCGCAAACGCTGCACATGCAGGTCCAGGGTACGGCTGTCGCCGAAATATTCGCCTTCCCATACTTTCTCATACAGGGTTTCCCTAAAAAGCGCCACGTTTTTATTTTTCACGAAAAGAATCAGCAGACCGAATTCCTTATTGGTCAGCACCACCGGTTTTCCGGCCTTCGTCACCCTGCGGGCCTCCACGTCCACCACCACGTCGCCTGCGGTAATCGTTTGTTCCGCCTTATTATAACGGCGCAGCACCGCTTCCACCCGTGCCACCAGTTCCACCACGTCAAACGGTTTCACCAAATAATCGTCCGCCCCCAGCTTAAGCCCTTTCACCCGGTCCCTGACCTCATGCTTTGCCGTAATAAAGATTACGGGAATCCCAAGCGGCAGAATATATTCCATTACATCATAGCCGTCCGCCCCCGGAAGCATGATATCCAAAAGGATCAGGTCAAACGCATCCTTTTCAATGATGTTTATGGCATCCAACCCATTCTGCACGCAGGTACATCGGTACCCTGCCGAAGACAGGTTCAAATCGATCAAATCACAAATTGGTTTTTCATCATCCACTACAAGTATCTTAATCATGAATCCGCTTTCCACCCCCAATAAGCCCGTGCTTTCTCCACAAGTCCCTCCATGGTTTCCTCATCGCTGCACCGGTACCATTCCTTTATCTTCGCGTCTGCCGAAAATCCGCCGGTCCTTTGGTAATAAACGGCATAATCGCTCTGTACGATCAACTGGTGTCCTTCGCCCTCGTAACTGTAACGCGCCAGCACCACAATATCCTTTAACCCGTCCCCGTCGATATCCCGGCAGCTAATCCCCCTTAAAGCATACAGGTTGTCATAATCCCCCATGGGCTGCAGACTGGACACGATATCGCCGTCCCCGTTCACCAAATAAATCATAAACACGTCATAATCGGAAATGCGGTACGTCCCCGGCACCACACGCAGCCGCCCCAGTTTCTCAAAATTCCTTGGATAATTCTGCTCGTCAATGATACGGAACCCTTTTGCCAAGAGCTCGTCCAACGTCGATGCCGTATACAGAAATTCCGTGGAATATCCGTCCCTGGCAAAAGCGGTAATTAACTCAATACTTTTGTTCATTCCAAACCGGTTTATCTTGCCGGATATCCGGTAATCCCTGTAAAATCCCGTACCGTCACCGTTTTGGAACAACACATCCCCGACCTTAAAAGGACCGTTCCCGTCGTCGCAAACGGTAATCAGCACAATGTCCATCCGCCCGTCCCCGTCCACATCCTGTAAAGAAATCGCGGAAATTTCCTTCGTCGGCTGCTCCATCTCCCCCCGCCTGCAATGGTTCGTCTCCAACCGGTCCGTCTTATAAATGACCGTTCCGTCCTGCAAAACCAAAAACAGGGCAAGCCGGTGATACTTTCCGTCAAATGCCGGAATAACGCTGACCTCCCCGAACCGTCCCATTTCCACCGGAAAAATATGTTCTTCAATGGCACGGAACCCGCAAGCGGAAATATCCGCCCTGTATTCCACGGATGCAAAGTTCCTTTGGTACTCCTCATACAGCAGACGGATATTGTCATCCCCTTCATCCTGTCCCGCCGCATCCTGTAGCTGCGTTGTCCCGGCCGGTTCCGCCGCCTGTATTTTTACCGGAAATCCAAAGCGGCACACACAGCCAAACAGCAATGCCATGATAATTCCCTTATGTATCCCCATCCAATGTCCATGAATGCCTTTCACGCCTGCACCCCTTTTTTATTCCACGACTCCCAAAGCCT
>CANTGP010000011.1 GCA_947653315.1 uncultured Lachnospiraceae bacterium | reverse complement strand
GAACAGTAACGGCCGGGAACACTTTTCCCAAAAGGGAGTAGTATAGTATGGGAGGAGGCGCCGCTTGCCATCCTTCCAATAGTATGCTATAATGCCCAAAGGCAGGCGGCAGGAGGTATCCGCATCTGTCCGGCGGGGTTGGACCTTGAAAACAGAATACGGGTTGTATTAATTTCAGATGCACGAAGCGGCATTCATTTGGTGCCAATCGCTTCCCACAGCATTTCCCATCTAGCGCCATGCACCTGCCGGAGGGCGGCAGGTTGACGAGGAGGAAGGTTATCGAAAATTCGGCGGGTGCCTTCCCGTAGCGCCCTGATGCGTCATATGCCGGTAAATATGCGGGTGACTGCAAAACAAAGGCGGCATAACAGGGCTGAAATGGAATGTAAAATGTAAAAAAAAGAAACAGTATTAAGGGAAAATAAATTATAGAAAGTAAATGTAGAAAGATGAGGAATGTCTATGTGTGGAATCATTGGATATACAGGTAAAAAGCAGGCACAGGGAATTATGCTGGACGCTTTGGAAGTACTGGAATACAGGGGCTACGACAGCGCGGGAATCGCGGTGTGCGGGACGGACGGCGGCGTTCAAATCCGCAAATGCGCGGGACGCGTGAAAGACCTGCGTTCTTTGTGTGAAAAATCGAAGGCAGGGGGTGCGTGCGGAATCGGGCATACGCGGTGGGCGACCCATGGCGGTGTCAGCGACGAAAATGCACATCCCCATAAATTCGGGAACGTGACGGTAATCCATAACGGGATTATTGAAAATTACAAACGGTTAATCGGAAAGTATGATTTGCAGGAGAAGCTGTGTTCACAGACGGACAGTGAAGTCGTCGCGGCAGTGCTGGCACATTTTTATAACGGGGACCCGTATGCGGCAATCCGTAAAACCGTGTTAAAATTAAAGGGTACCTTTGCACTGGGCATTATGTTCGGGGATATTCCGGATACCGTTTTTGCGGTAAGGAACGTGAGCCCCATTGTCATTGCAAGGGCGGAGGACGGGAGCATGATGGCTTCCGACGTGACGGTGTTGGGACAGTATTCCAAGGAGTATTTCGTGCTGCCGGAATTTCATGTGGCGACCTTGAAAAAAGACGGCATAGAACTTTACGATATGTCGGGGGAAGCGGTGGATCCCCAGTGGTTGACGGTGAATTGGGACGTGAACCGCAGCAGTAAGGGCGGTTATCCGTTTTACATGGAAAAAGAAATCATGGAACAGCCGGATGTCATCCGGGAAACCATAGAGCCGAGGATCCGGGACGGTATGCCCGATTTCGGGGCGGACGGCGTGCCGGACAGTCTGTTGGCGGAATGTGAGCGCATCTGCGTTGTGGCGTGCGGGACGGCAATGCACGCGGGTCTGGTGGGCAGGGCATTGATGCAGTCTTTGGTAAGGATGCATATGGACGTGGAGCTTGCCAGCGAATTTATGTATACGGATTCCCTGGTGGATGAAAAAACGCTGGTAATTGCCATTTCCCAGTCAGGGGAAACCATCGATACGCTGGAGGCGTTAAAATACGCAAAGAGGAACGGGGCGAAGACGCTGTCCGTCGTAAACGTGAAGGGCGCTTCCATTGCGAGGGAAAGCGGGTATGTGATTTATACCAATGCGGGACCGGAAATCGCCGTTGCTAGTACGAAGGCATATACTACCCAGCTTGCGGTGCTCTATCTCTTAACCGGAAGAATGGCCTACGTAAGGGGGATTTTTAACGAAGCGGAAACGAAGGCATTTACGCAGGAGTTGATGCGTGTGCCGGCGGTGATGCAGGAAGTATTGGACAGAAGGGAAGAAATCCATTATATCGCCAGAAGTATTTTGAATGCCAAGGATGTGTTCATGATTGGGCGTGGGCTGGATTATTCCATTTTGCTGGAAGGCTCGTTAAAACTTAAGGAAATCTCGTATATCCATTCGGAAGCCTATGCTTCCGGTGAGTTAAAACACGGGACCATTGCGCTGATTACGGAGGATACGCCGGTAGTTGCGGTGATTACCCAGGATAAGGTACAGTCCAAGGAATTTTCCAATATAAAGGAAGTGCAGTCGAGGGGGGCGGAGGTCATCCTGTTTATGAAGGATAGTTACCGGCTGGATCAGGACGCGGCATGGGACAGTGTGTTTAAGCTGCCCGGAATGAGGGATGAATTTATGGTAATGCCTGCTTCGGCGGCATTGCAGCTTTTGGCTTATTATGTTTCCCTCGATAAAGGGCTGGATGTGGATAAACCGAGGAATCTTGCAAAGGTAGTTACCGTGGAATAGCGGGGGAAAAAGTCAGTAAGGAATTAGTAAAAGGAATTAGTAAGGAAAGAGTTAATAAGGAAAGAGGGAAATGTGGCAGGGAAGCGTCACCGGATGGAAAGTCTCGCTTCGTGTGTCTGAAAGGAATACAACGGGTTATGGCGGATGGGGCTCCGGGAGGGGTGCCGGGATGCAGGGTGAGGAACGGAAAGCAATAAGGGAAAATACGGATTGGAACGGGAAAGGAAGTTGATGGCATGGCATTTGCCCATTTGCATGTACATACGGAATACAGTTTGTTGGACGGCTCCAACAAGATAAAGGAATATGTAAAACGGGTGAAGGAACTCGGCATGGACAGCGCCGCGATTACCGACCACGGCGTCATGTATGGCGTCATTGATTTTTATAAGGAAGCGAAAGCGGCAGGCATTAATCCGATTATGGGCTGCGAGGTATATGTTGCGCCCAATTCCCGTTTTGACAAGGAACTGACCGGTGGGGAAGACCGTTATTACCATTTGGTGCTGCTGGCGGAAAACAATACGGGATATGCCAATTTAATGAAAATCGTAAGCCGCGGTTTCACCGAAGGTTATTATTATAAGCCGCGGGTGGATATGGAAGTGCTGCGGGAATTCCATGAGGGAATCATTGCGCTTTCCGCCTGCCTTGCGGGGGAAGTGCAGCGTTATATCGTAAAGGGGCTTGTGGATGAGGCGAAGAAGGCGGCGCGCAAATATGAGGACTGTTTCGGGAAGGGGAATTATTTCTTGGAATTGCAGGACCACGGAATCCCGGAGCAGAAAACCGTGAACGCCGCCCTGATGCAGATGAGCAAAGAATTGGATATTCCGCTGGTTGTGACAAACGACGTCCATTATACCTATGCGGAGGATGAAAAACCCCATGATATCCTGCTTTGCATCCAAACGGCGAAGAAACTGGCGGACGAAGACCGTATGCGGTACGAAGGCGGGCAGTATTACGTCAAGAGCGAGGAGGAAATGAAGGGGTTGTTTCCCTATGCGTGGGAAGCGGTGGAAAATACCCAGAGAATTGCCGACCGCTGCCATGTGGAAATCGAATTCGGCGTGACGAAGCTGCCGCATTTTGAAGTGCCGGAAGGATATGATTCCTGGACATATTTGAATAAACTGTGCTATGACGGGCTGTATGAGAGATACGGGGTATCGGCGGGGACGGCGCCGCCGGTCGGAAATGACGCGCCGTTAAAGGCGGACCGGGTGGCGGATGAGGAGGTACCGGCGGGAGTGAAGTCGGATGAGGAGTCGGAAGGCTGTGCGGCATCGGATGCGGAGGTACTGCCGAAGACGGATATGCCGGAACATGCGGGAGCCGGGAAAGAACCGTCCGCGGGGAAGATTCCGGAAGGAATGACGAAAGAGGGACTGCTGGAACGGCTGGATTATGAACTGAATGTGATTCGTGAAATGGGATATGTGGACTATTTCCTGATCGTATGGGATTTTATCAATTATGCCAAAAGCAACGATATCATGGTGGGTCCGGGACGGGGGTCTGCGGCGGGCAGTATCGTTTCTTACTGTCTCCGGATTACCGATATCGATCCGATTAAGTATAACCTGCTGTTTGAGCGGTTCCTGAACCCGGAGCGTGTGTCCATGCCGGATATCGATATTGATTTCTGTTTTGAGAGACGGCAGGAAGTCATTGATTACGTGGGGCGGAAATACGGTGCGGACAAGGTGGTGCAGATCGTTACTTTCGGTACCATGGCGGCGAAGGGCGTTATCCGGGACGTGGGCAGGGTGATGGATTTGCCGTATGCTTATGTGGATTCCATTGCGAAACTGGTGCCCAATGAATTAAACATTACGATTGACCGGGCATTATCCGTGAATCCGGAGCTGCGTAAGATGTATGAGCAGGACGAGCAGGTGAAAAACCTGATTGACATGAGCCGGAGGCTGGAAGGGCTGCCCCGCCATACGTCCATGCACGCGGCGGGAGTGGTGATCTGCAGTAAGCCTGCGGAGGAATTCGTCCCGCTTTCCAGAGGCAGCGACGGTTCCGTTACGACCCAGTTTACCATGACCACCATAGAGGAACTCGGATTGTTAAAAATGGATTTCCTCGGTCTGCGTACCCTGACCGTTATCCAAAACGCCGCCCATTACGTGGAAAAATACAGGGGTATCCATTTGGACATGGGACAGATTGATTATGATGACCGGGCGGTGCTGGCATCCATAGGAACGGGGCGCACGGACGGTGTGTTCCAGTTGGAAAGCGGCGGCATGAAGAATTTCATGAAGGAACTCAAACCGCAGAGCTTAGAGGACATCATAGCCGGGATTTCCCTGTACCGTCCGGGTCCCATGGACTTTATTCCGAAATATGTAAAAGGAAAGAACAGCGGCGGGGAAATCACTTATTCCTGTCCGCAGTTGGAGCCGATTTTATCCCCGACCTACGGATGCATCGTATACCAGGAACAGGTGATGCAGATTGTGCGGGATTTGGGCGGATACACGCTGGGACGCAGCGATTTGGTGCGCCGTGCCATGAGCAAGAAGAAACAGGCGGTCATGGAGAAAGAGCGGGATAACTTCGTATACGGCAACGAGGAAGAAGGGGTTCCGGGCTGCATTGCCAACGGCATCGGGGAGAGCACGGCGAAACAGATTTATGCGGAAATGATGGATTTTGCCAAATATGCATTTAATAAATCCCATGCGGCATGTTATGCGGTGGTTTCCTATCAGACCGCATATTTAAAATACTATTATCCGGTGGAATTTATGGCGGCGCTTTTGACTTCCGTCATCGATTTCCCCAGCAAAGTATCGGAATATATCATGACCTGCCGGAGCATGGGCATCGCCATCCTTCCGCCGGACATTAACGGCGGGGAAGCCGGGTTTTCGGTGACGGAAGGCGGCATACGCTATGCACTGACGGCGATAAAGAGCGTGGGGCGTCCCATTATCGATGCCATTGTGGAGGAACGGGAAACCTTCGGGCCATTTAAAAACCTGAAGGACTTTATCACAAGGGTAGCCGATAAGGAAGTGAATAAGAGGGCGGTGGAAAATTTCATTAAGGCAGGCGCGCTGGACAGCCTTGGGGGAACCCGTAAGCAGTTCATGAGTGTCTATGTGCAGATTATGGACCGCATCCAGCAGGATAAGAAAAACAACCTTGCCGGACAGATATCCCTTTTCGATTTGGTATCCGAGGAACAGAAAGCGGAATTTGAAATCCGGATGCCGGATGTCGGCGAATATTCCAAGGAAATGCTTCTCGGATTTGAAAAAGAGGTGTTGGGCGTTTACATCAGCGGGCATCCGTTGGAGGAATACGAGGAACTGTGGAAGAAGAATACCACAAACACCACGAAGGATTTCCTGCTTGACGAAGAAACGGGAGCTACCGCCGTAAGGGACGGGCAGTCTGCCACCATAGGAGGCATTATCGCCGATAAAAAAATAAAGTATACGAAAAACGACAAGATTATGGCGTTCCTGCAGGTGGAAGATTTGCTTGGGAGCGTGGAGGTCATCGTATTCCCGAAGGATTACGAGCGGCATTCGGCGCAGCTTATGGAGGACAATAAGGTGTTCATCCGCGGACGGGTATCCGTGGAAGAAGAAAAGGACGGAAAACTGATCTGCGAACGGATTACGGGTTTTGATGAAATCAGCAGGAAACTCTGGATTAAATTTCCGTCCAAGGAAGCCTATGAGAAGGCGGAAAGCGGGCTTTTTGCGCAGTTGGCACAGTCGGACGGCAGGGACAGCGTATGCATCTATGTGGAGAACCCGAAAGCGGTGAAGAATTTGCCGCCCAACCGTAATGTGAGGGCGGATAAGGATTTGTTGGATAAACTGACGGCACTTTACGGCGAGGAAAACGTGAAGGTGACGTAGGTGGGGGGACGTAGGTGGGGGACGCAACGGAACGGGCGTTTGCCGCCGTCTTCGTCTACGCCTGTCTCCCGGTCTGTCCCGGAATGGACGGCTGGTTTTGGTGGGAGGGGAGGACGGCAGCAAACGCCCGTTCCGTTGCTGTGTATAATGATAATGACATGGCGGAGCGGAGTGGATTTGTGTCTTTTGTGAAGAAAATAGTGGGAAGGGCAGATGTTTACAAAGAAGAAAACCCTTGAAACCGCGTAGAACATATATCACTATTACGTATACTCATATATTACATTCATGTATACACAGCACGGGCGGAAGGGCTTTGCGGGGCGGCGGCAGCGGGCTTGCCTGTTACGGATTTTCCGTGCTTCGTTTTCGGCGGAGTTTTTCTTAACAGAATGCGGACACCCAAGGGAAATCGGGCAAGGATGCCCGATTTAGCCCGAAGCGGCATGGATGCCGCTTGAGGGCGCCCCGCAGCCTGTGACAGCCCACGCCATTCTGTTTAGAAAAACCCGCCGAAATAAGTGCACGGAAAATCCGTAACAGGCAAGCCCGCTGCCGCCGCCCCGCAAAGCCCTTCCGCCCGTGCGTCCGCCCCTCCCCCTCCCCCAACTTTTCCAATCTGGCAAAAATATATTGAAAACCGTACGCAAACAAGGTAAAATAGAATTGTTCCAGTATTCGAGGTGTAAAGAGGTGTAGGTATGGCAAAAGAGATTAAGACAATCGGCGTGTTGACGAGCGGAGGAGACGCGCCCGGAATGAATGCGGCAATCCGTGCGGTGGTCAGGAAGGCGATTGCGAACGGTGTCAAGGTAAAAGGTATTAAGAAGGGCTATCAGGGTCTTTTGAATGAGGAAATCATAGACTTGGAGAAATGGAGTGTAGCCGATATCATCCAAAGGGGCGGTACCATACTGGGTACGGCACGCTGCTCGGAGTTCAAGACGGAAGAAGGGCAGGATAAAGGGGTGGAAATCTGCAGGAAGCATGGTATCGACGGTTTGGTCGTAATCGGGGGCGACGGTTCTTACCGTGGGGCGCAGGCGCTTTCGAGGAAGGGAATCAATACCATCGGCGTTCCCGGTACGATTGATTTGGACATTACCTGTACGGAGTATACCATCGGGTTTGATACGGCAATCAATACGGCGATGGATGCCATCGATAAAGTGCGCGATACTTCATCTTCCCATGAAAGGTGCAGTATTATTGAGGTAATGGGAAGGAATGCGGGATATATCGCACTTTGGTGCGGTGTCGCCAACGGAGCGGAGGATATCCTGCTTCCGGAAAAATATGATTATAACGAGCAGAATATTATCAATAATATTATCAGCAACAGGAAGCGGGGAAAGACGCACCATATTATTATCAATGCGGAAGGAATCGGGCATTCCACTTCCATGGCGAGGAGGATTGAGGCGGCGACCGGGATTGAGACCAGGGCGACGATTTTGGGGTACATGCAGCGCGGCGGTAATCCTACCTGTAAGGACCGTTTCTATGCATCCATTATGGGAGCGTATGCGGCGGATATTCTCTGCGAGGGCAAGACGAACCGTGTGGTAGGTTATCAGCATGGGGAATTCCAGGATTTTGATATTGAGGAAGCGTTGGCAATGGAAAAGAGTATTTCCGAATACCAGTACGAGGTGAGCAAGGCTCTGTCCATGTAGGAAGACTATGGAACCTGTTTGGCAGACGGGAACAGTGTTATGACATGAACCGGTGTGGAGAGCACCGGTTCGTTTTTTGCACAGTCCCGTGCAAAGGAATATGCCGCTAAAGCGGCGCACGGGACGCGCGGTGAGTAGGGAAGATGTCCTTCCCTACTCGATTGCACACGGGCACCCAAAGGAAGATGCCGGCGAAGCCGGCGGGTGCCCGGCGCGCGAGTAGGGAAAAAATTTTCCCCTTCTCGATTGTACAGTCCCGTGCAAAGGAATATGCCGTTAGAGCGGCGCACGGGACGCGCGGCGGGTAGGGGAAAAAGGAACGGGGGTAATATGATAACCAGTGTGACGAACCAAAAAGTGAAACGAATTGTCCAGTTGAATAAAAAGGCGGGCGAGCGGAAAAAAGAGGGCGTTTTTGTGGTGGAAGGCATCAAAATGTTTTTGGAAGCGCCGGAAGCAATGCTGGAGGAAGTTTATGTGTCGGAAGGATTCGGGGAGGTATTTTGCGCGGAAGCGGAAAAGGGTATTCTGGCGGATAAACTAAAGCGCTGCGCTTACGAAACGGTGTCGGGGGAAGTGTTTGCGAAGATGTCGGATACGCAGTCGCCGCAGGGGATTCTTTGCGTGGTCAGGCAGCCGGTATATACGCTGGGGGAAATGACGGAAAACGGAAGGGTTCCACTTTTCCTCGTGCTGGAAAATCTGCAGGATCCCGGAAATCTCGGTACGGTGATACGGACCGGGGAGGGCGCGGGAGTGAGCGGGATTCTGATGAGCCGCGATACGGTGGATGTTTATAATCCGAAGACGGTGCGGGCAACCATGGGTTCGGTTTACCGTGTGCCGTTTCTGTATGCGGAAGATATCCGTGCAGCGGTGCGGCAGTTAAAGGAAATGGGGGTGGGGATTTATGCGGCGCATTTGAAGGGAGAGAAATGTTACGATGAGTGCGATTACCGTGCCCCTGCCGCTTTTTTAATCGGGAATGAGGGAAACGGGCTGACGGAGGAGACGGCAGGATTGGCGGATACCTATATCCGTATTCCGATGGGGGGCCGGTTAGAGTCCCTGAATGCGGCGGTGGCATCGGCACTGCTTCTTTATGCGGCGGAGGGGCAGCGGAGACGGGGAGGGAGCGGAAAAATGTGACGTGAAACGGGATGCGGTGCGCGGAATACGGAATGTGGAATAAGGAATAAGGAGTCAGGAAAACGAATCGGGAAACAGATAAGGAAAGGAGCAGGATGGGAAAATGAAAATAGGTTTTATCGGACTTGGGAATATGGCGAAGGCAATGATTGGGGGTATGCTGAAACAGGGGATCGTGACGGCGGGGGAAATCATCGGTTCGGCGAAGACGGAGGCTACGCGTAAGCGGATGGAGGAAGAATACGGAATCGTGACGGCGGCCGGTAACCGGCAGGTGGCGGAGGAGGCGGATGTGCTTGTGCTTGCCGTGAAACCTGTTTTCCTTCCGGAAGTCATTGGGGAAATCAAGGATGCGGTGGACGGAAACCGACTGGTCATCAGCATTGCGGCGGGAAAAACGATGGAATGGATGGAAAAGGAATTCGGCAGGCCGGTAAAACTGGTACGCTGTATGCCGAACACCCCGGCGCTTGTGGGGGAAGGCTGTACGGCGGTGTGCGGGAACGGACTGGCTGCAGACGGAGATGTGGAATTTTGCATGAAAATGGTAGGGAGTTTCGGAAAGGCATATGCCATCCCGGAACGTCTGATGGATGCCGCGGGCGCAGTGGGCGGCAGTTCTCCCGCATTTGTTTTTATGTTTATCGAAGCCATGGCAGACGGTGCGGTACAGGCGGGAATGCCGAGGAAGCAGGCGTATGGGTTTGCCGCGCAGGCGGTGCTTGGAAGCGCAAAAATGGTTTTGGAAACGGGACTGCATCCGGGTGAACTGAAGGACATGGTCTGCTCTCCGGGCGGGACAACCATCGAGGGCGTAAAAGCCTTGGAGCGGAACGGGATGCGGGCGGCGGTGATGGAAGCGCTGGAAGCATGTGTGGAGAAATCGCGCCTGTTATGAAATAATTACTAAAAATGGTATAAACTTGGACAACTTGACATAAACTTGACAATAGCTGTTTCATTTGATATTATGTTTGTGTAATAAAATTAACAATTTTGTAACAATTGCATAATATAACAGAAAAGCAAATACCCGCAGGCGTATGGGCGCAGGGTATCAACTTGGAGGGAAAGGATATGTCAGGAAACAGAAGTTTGTTTCATAAGCTGTCTTGTCTTGTTTTAGGACTGATACTGGTGATAGCTGTGAGTATGACGGCTGTGGCCAATGATAAAACGTCAAACAGCAGGGAATGCCTTGATACACTGAACGTGGGCGTGACCGTGACAGGCGGCGGAAATACCAGCAGTAAAGAGTATTTGGATACGCTCAACGTAGGCGTGACGACGACCCTTGCGCCGGACGCGCAGGGCGGGGAATACGCTTGGGGGATGACGGGGGAAGGTCCCCTCGGCAAAGGAAATGCGGGCGTGGATAAAAAATCTTCGGAAAAAAAGGAATCGGACCTTGTTATGGCGGACGTGCAGAATGCACTTAATGTGCGTGCGGAAGCAAGTGAGGATTCGGAAAAGGTCGGGCTGCTCTATAAGGACTGCGGCGGCAGGATTTTGGAGAGGAAGGACGGCTGGACGAAAATTAAATCCGGCGATTTAATCGGTTGGGCAAAGGATGATTACCTTTTGTTTGACGAAGAAGCGGAGCATCTTGCGGAAGAAGTGGGCAACATGATCGTAACGATTGAAACGGATGCCCTTCGGGTGCGCAAGGAGCCGAATACGGAGTCCGGTATCTTTGCGTATATAGCGCAGGATGATGAACTGGACGTGGTGGAAGTCGTAAACGACGAGTGGATCAGTGTGGATTATGAGGACGAAATCGGCTATGTTTCCGCGGAATATGTGGATATGGATTTCCATATCGATGCGGGCGAGACGATGGAAGCCATTTTGGCAAGGGAAAAGGCGGAAGCGGAAGCCAGGGCGAAAGCGAAGCTGACGGCGAACCAGGGAGCGGTCGTTGCCGGGGCGGACGAAACGAGGCTTTTGGCGGCGCTGATTTACTGTGAAGCCGGTAATCAGGGCTATGAAGGACAGCTTGCGGTAGGCGCGGCGGTGATGAACCGTGTCAGGAGCGGGGCTTACCCGAATTCCATTTCCGGTGTCATTTATGCTTCGGGACAGTTTACGCCCGCATATAACGGCAGGCTCGCAAGGGCTTACAGCGGTAATGTTCCGGACAGTTGTTTTACGGCGGCACAGGAAGCGCTTAACGGCGCCACCAATATCGGCGGCGCGACCCATTTCAGGCGTGCGGGAGGACATGAGGGACTTGTAATCGGGGACCATGTTTTCTGGTAGACGCAAGTCAACAACCCCGTTGCAGGCAGCGGGGTGCTGCTCCTCGCGGCAGTCGTCAAAGACCCGCACAGGAGCGGTTGCCTGGCTCGTTGCCCGCGGGAATAAAAGGCAGGAGCGGTTTTCCTGTCCGGCAGAGACAAACCGGGCAGGGAAGCCGCTCCTGTGCGTCCGCCTCTTAACATAACATTTCAGTCTTAACCGCTGCGGGACTTTTTTAACGGTTCGACCCGGGATTTTGCACTTTTTGGATAATGTGAGGAATATATTGAATAAACGAAAAAAATGTAGTAAGATAAGATGGACACAAAAGACTGGGCGCGGAAGGGGGCTTGGGAATGGATGAAATGATTTTGTGGCTCGTCGCTTTAGTGGTACTGATTGTGGCGGAGATTGTGAGCATGGGGCTTACGACCATATGGTTTGCCGGAGGGGCGTTGGTGGCAGTGATCGCCGCAGGATTCGGGGCTCCGTTTGCAGTACAGGTGGTACTGTTTTTGGCGGTATCGATTGTGTTGCTTTACTTTACCAGACCGGTGGCAGTGAAATATTTTAACAAGGACAGAATCCGGACGAACGCGGAAAGCCTTGTGGGCAGGCAGGCAATCGTTATCAGCGAGATCGATAACCTGCAGGGAATCGGTCAGGTGACGGTAGGAGGCATGGAGTGGACGGCTCGTTCCGCCGACGGCGGTATGCAGCTTCCGGTAGGCAGCGTGGTGGATATTGTTGCCATTAACGGAGTGAAACTGATTGTAAAAGAAAGAAAAGAGGAAAAATAATATGGGATGGGCGATATTGGTAATTGGCATACTTATAATCCTGGTTTTGGCATCCTGCGTTAAGGTTGTGCCGCAGGCACATGCTTACGTGGTGGAGCGATTGGGTGCCTATCAGGGTACGTGGTCGGTAGGACTTCACATTAAGATGCCTCTTTTGGATAAAGTGGCAAAAAAGGTGAACCTGAAAGAGCAGGTGGTGGATTTCGCACCCCAGCCGGTAATTACGAAGGATAACGTGACCATGCGCATCGATACGGTGGTGTTTTTCCAGATTACGGACCCGAAGCTGTTCGCATACGGGGTGGAAAATCCGATTATGGCGATTGAAAACCTTACGGCAACGACCTTAAGGAATATTATCGGTGAAATGGAACTGGACCAAACGCTGACTTCAAGGGAAGTCATCAATACGAAAATGAGGGCGTCTTTGGATATTGCCACCGACCCTTGGGGAATCAAGGTGAACCGTGTGGAGCTTAAGAACATTATTCCTCCGGCGGCGATTCAGGATGCCATGGAGAAACAGATGAAGGCGGAACGTGAAAGACGTGAAGCCATCCTGCGTGCGGAAGGTGAGAAGAAATCCACGGTGCTCGTGGCGGAAGGTAAGAAAGAATCGGCGATTTTGGAAGCGGAGGCAGAGAAACGCTCCGCCATCCTGCGTGCGGAAGCGGAGAAGGAAAAGATGATCCGCGAAGCGGAAGGCGAGGCGGAAGCCATCCTTAAGGTACAGCAGGCGACGGCAGACGGTATCCGCATGATCCGTGAAGCAGGGGCAGACCAGGCGGTGCTTACCCTTAAGAGTTTGGAAGCGTTTGAGAAAGCGGCGGACGGTAAGGCGACGAAGATTATCATTCCTTCCGAAATACAGGGTGTGGCAGGTTTGGCGGCATCGTTAAAGGAAATCGTGGCGAAAGATACCGCGCGTTAGAAATGTGTCTGGAAATTGAAAAGCGATGACGGATTCCGGCAGGTGGAAGAATTTTCCGCTGCCGGATTTTCCCGTATCATCCAAGGCGTGTCGGAAAATATCGGAATAACGGTATACTACGGTATCCGTACCGGATAAAAGAAAGAGGAACAGGAGGAATGACAGTATGGATTTAAAAGGACGGGATTTTTTGAAGCTGTTGGATTTTACGCCGGAGGAAATCGGTTATTTGGTGGACTTGGCGGCGGATTTGAAGGCGAAGAAGAAAAAGGGAATCCTTACCCCGTGGCACAGGGGCAAGAATGTGGCTCTGATTTTTGAAAAGACAAGCACGAGGACAAGGTGTGCGTTTGAAGTGGCGGCACATGATTTGGGAATGGGGACGACATACTTGGACCCGTCGGGCTCCCAAATCGGCAAGAAGGAGAGCATTGCGGATACGGCGAGGGTGCTGGGGGGAATGTTTGAAGGCATTGAGTACCGCGGGTTCGGGCAGGAAATCGTGGACGAGCTGGCAAAATATGCGCCGGTTCCGGTATGGAACGGGCTGACGAATGAATTCCATCCTACGCAAATGCTGGCGGACCTGCTCACCATAAAGGAGCATTTCGGCAGACTGGAAGGGGTGAAACTGACGTATATGGGCGATGCCCGTTATAATATGGGAAATTCCCTGATGGTGGCATGTGCGAAAATGGGAATGCATTTTGCGGCATGTACGTCCGAAAAGTATTTCCCTGAAAAACAGTTGGTGGAGGAATGCAGGAAAATTGCGGAACAGACAGGCGGTTCCATTCTGCTGACGGAGGATGTGAAGGAAGGAACCGAGGATGCGGATGTGGTTTATACGGATGTATGGGTGTCCATGGGAGAGCCGGAGGAAGTATGGACGGAACGAATCCGTGATCTTTCCCCCTACCAGGTAAACGGTGCGGCGATGGCAAATGCGAAGGCGGATGCGGTATTCATGCATTGTCTGCCCGCGTTCCACGATTTGAAAACCAAAATCGGCAGGGAAATGGGGGAGAAGTTCGGAATTACCGAAATGGAGGTAACGGATGAGGTGTTTGAGTCCAAAGCATCCATCGTGTTTGAGGAAGCGGAAAACCGTATGCATACCATAAAAGCGGTAATGGCGGCTACCCTGGGGGTGCCGGAGGAATAAGGGGATGGCAATGAAATCTGAAATATTAGCCCTTTTGCGGGAAAGCGGCGACTATATTTCCGGTCAGGAGCTCTGCAACCGTTTCGGCGTATCGAGGACGGCGGTATGGAAAGTGATGAAACAGTTGAAGGAAGAAGGGTATATTATCGAGGCTGTGCAGAATAAGGGATATCGGTTGACGGAAAACCCGGACGTATTTTCTGCCAGCGAGTTAAAGAGCCGTATCCGCAACCAATGGGCGGGCAGGGAATTGTATTTTTACGGGGAAACCGGGTCCACCAATACGGATGCGAAACGTTTGGGGGAAGAAGGCGCCCCGCACGGCACGGTGGTGGCCGCCGATATGCAGACCGCAGGAAGGGGCAGGCGGGGGCGTACTTGGGAGTCCCCGGCAGGAAAGGATATTTATTTTTCGATTTTGCTGCGGCCGGAATTTGCACCGGACAAGGCAGCAGGGTTAACGCTTGTCATGGCGCTTGCCGTGGCTCGCGCCGTGGAGGAAAAGTGCGGTGTGGAAGCCGGTATCAAATGGCCCAACGATGTGGTGGTGAACGGGAAGAAAATCTGCGGCATCCTGACGGAAATGACCGTGGAAACGGATTACATCCAGCATGTCGTAACCGGTGTGGGGATTAATGTCAATATGGATTCCCTACCGGAAGAAATCAGGGAATCGGCGACTTCCCTTTTCCTTGAAAGCGGAAAAAAGACGGCGCGGGCAGAGCTTTTGCAGGCGGTGCTGGAACGGTTTGAGGAGTATTACGGAAAGTACGCGGCGGATTTGGGCATGGATTCCATATTGGGGGAATATAATGCCCGTTTGGTTAACCGGGACCGGCAGGTGCGGGTGCTGGACCCGAAGGGAGAATGGGAAGGAGTGGCAAAAGGAATTAACGCTTCCGGGGAACTGTTGGTGGAAACTTCCGCCGGACGGACCGTGGAAGTGTATGCGGGCGAAGTGTCGGTAAGGGGGCTGTACGGTTATGTGTGACACATTTGGCGAAACGGAAGAAGGCGGGCGTACGGTACTTTGCGGAGCCAATGCCTACGGGAAGAAATATTATTTTAACCGGAAATTTGACGGTATTCCCCCGTCCATCAAGGACGAACTGCATATTATCTGTGTGCTTTTTACGGAAGAAGTGGGGGGGATTTTTACCATTGTATTTGAAAAGGACGGAAGTATCGTCATGGAAACGGATTTTGCGCCGGATGATTTTCTGTATGATGAAATCAGCAGCGGTCTGATGGTGCGGGAAGTGCGCAGGAACCGGCAGGAATTGTTTGAAGCGCTGCAGCTTTATTACCGTGTATTCGTCCTGCATGAACAGGTGGACGCAGGGGAGTAGGCGGGCACAGGGATGGAAAAAGGTGGAAAACAAAAATGGGACAGATGTTATTGGTAATTGATGTTGGGAATACGAATATGACGTTTGGCGTATACCGCGGGCAGGAGTTGGTGACTACGTTCCGGTTGACGACCAAGCAGCCGAGGACTTCGGATGAGTACGGAATCAGCATTACGGAGCTGCTGCGCATGAACGGTGTGTCCAAGGAGGATTTGGAGGGAACGGTGATTGCCAGCGTGGTGCCGAATGTCATGCATGCGCTGACGGGCGCCGTGACCAGATATTTGGATACGCCCCCGGTCATTGTGGGTCCCGGAGTGAAGACGGGACTTAAGATTACCACGGAGAATCCGAGACAGATCGGCTCGGACCGTATCGTGGATGCGGTGGCCGCCTATGAACTGTACGGCGGACCGGTTTTGGTGATTGATTTCGGGACGGCGACCACCTATGATTTGGTGACGGAGGACGGTTGTTTTGCTGCGGGCATTACCGCGCCGGGAATCCGTATTTCGGCGAAGGCGCTTTGGGGGGAAACGGCACGTCTGCCGGAGGTGGAGATTAAGAAGCCGAAATCCATTTTGGCGCAGGAGACGGTTTCCAGTATGCAGGCAGGGCTTGTTTACGGGCAAATCGGACAGACGGAGTACATTGTCAGCCAAGTGAAAAAGGAGAGCGGCTATCAGAATTTGAAAGTGGTGGCGACCGGCGGGCTTGGACGGCTGATTTCGGAGGAAGCGGAAAGTATCCAAAAGTACAACAGTACGCTGACATTGGAAGGTCTGCGGATTATTTACGGGAAAAACAGGAAGTAGGATATGAAGGAACGGTTTTTACGGCAATTGGATATCGGGGGAGTGGCGCTCCCGAACAATGTGCTGCTGGCGCCCATGGCAGGTGTGACGGACCTGCCTTTCCGGCTTTTGTGCGCGGAACAGGGGGCGGGGCTTATGTGCATGGAAATGGTCAGTGCGAAGGCGGTTATGTACCATAACAGGAATACGGAATCCCTGCTTGCCGTCCATCCCGACGAGCATCCGGTGTCCCTGCAGCTTTTTGGCTCAGACCCCGACATTATCAGCACAATGGCGAAAAGGCTGGAGGAGGAGGGAAGGACGTTTGACCTGTTGGATATTAATATGGGCTGTCCGGTACCGAAGGTGGTGAATAACGGGGAAGGTTCCGCGCTGATGAAGAATCCGGCATTGGTTGGGGAAATCGTGGAAAAGACGGTGAAGGCGGTCCGTAAACCGGTCACGGTGAAAATACGCAAAGGTTTTGACGACGGGCATGTGAATGCGGTGGAAATTGCAAAAGCCGCAGAGTGCGCAGGGGCTTCCGCAGTAGCGGTACACGGCAGGACGAGGGAGCAGTTTTATGCGGGAAATGCGGACTGGGAAATCATCGCCAAGGTAAAGCGGGCGGTCCGTATTCCGGTCATCGGGAACGGCGATGTGACGGACGGGGAATCCGCCCGCCGCATGATGGAGGAAACCGGCTGTGACGGAGTCATGGTAGGGCGTGCGGCAAGGGGAAACCCTTGGATTTTCCGGGAAATCAAGGCATATTTGTCGGACGGTATTCTGCCGGGGCGCCCTTCCCCCGAGGAAATGCGGGAAACGGTGTTACGCCATGCCGCCCTTTTGCTGGAATACAAGGGAGAATATACGGGCATACGGGAAATGCGCAAGCATGTGTCCTGGTATACCGCCGGATATCCCCATTCGGCAAAAATACGCGGGCGGATTAATGAAATGGAGAGCATGGAAGATTTGAAAGAGGCGATTGCGGAGGTCTTTTCGCGGACGGTTTAAGGTGTGCGGGGGAAGGCGAAATAAGGAAGGGGATAGATTAGAAAGGAATAGTTGCAGGGGTAAATTCATATGCTGTTTACTGTGGAAAGCTGTTTACTGAGGAAAGTTGTTTGCATTTGTAAAGAAAGCGGAGCGGGCATGGCATATGAAAACGGAAAAAAAGGAGAAAATAAGCAGAATGCAAACCGGACCCGGAAACGGGACGGAAAATATAAGGATGTTGTATTTTCGTTTAATGAAAGGGGAAAGCGCGAAAAAGCACCGGTGGAGCAGGATATCGCTGCCACTTTCGGAAATCAGTATGGGGGAGGCGGGGAAACTGCTGTGCTGTACGGTGCCGGAGTATTATGTGGGAGAGCGCGCCTGGGGGGAAGAACGGCTGACGGAAAGCCTGAACGGTTTGC
>CANTGP010000010.1 GCA_947653315.1 uncultured Lachnospiraceae bacterium | reverse complement strand
CACATCAGGATAACGGAACTGGAATCTGCCGTATCGCTTGGCCGGGTAATTGTGGCGGAAGATAACGAAACGCTGATAGGATGGCTGCGATGGAATTTGTTTTGGGATAATACGCCGTTTATGAATATGCTGTTTATACTTGAACGGTACCGTAGCTGTGGTTATGGAAAAACAATGACTGCTTATTGGGAAAAACAAATGAAGATGAAAGGTTATGATTTAGTCATGACATCTTCCTTGTCGAACGAAGCGGCACAGCATTTTTATCGTAAATTGAACTATGTGGATGCCGGTGCACTGTTGTTGCCGGACGAACCTTTGGAAATTATTTTTGTAAAGAAACTATAAGATGCCGTTATTTGCTTCGGCTGCCATTGACAAACGGTGTACCTTTATGCTAAGATAACAATCGACAAGATGTCGGTTGTTGTTCAGGCATGGGAGGAAGTGTATATCGTGCGTATCGTCAAAGAAGCAGAGGAACGGAAAAATGAGATATTGGATGTGGCAGAACGGCTCTTTGGGACAAAGGGGTTTGATGGCACCAGCACAACGGATATCTTAAATGAAATCGGCATTGCCAGGGGAACGCTTTATTACCACTTTAAGTCCAAAGAGGACATTCTTGACGCCATGATTGCGCGGATGACCGGCAGCTTGGTGGCAAAGGCCGGCGAAATTGCAGGAAAGAAAGATATTCCGGTATTGCAGCGTCTAACACTGATGATGGTGGCTCTGAACGTGGACAGCGATCTTGGTCATGAGATTATGGAGCAGGTGCATAAGCCGCAGAACGCGCTCATGCATCAAAAGATGCAGGAACGGCTGCTGGAAGGGGTGAGTCCAATCGTTACAAGACTGATTGAGGAAGGGATCGCCCAGGGGATTTGTCAGACGGATTACCCGGCAGATGTAGCGGAAATGACACTGCTATATTCCAACACGGTATTTGATGATTTGGCAGGGCATAGCGGAGAGGTGCGGCAGAGAAAGATTGCCGCATTCATCTACAATTTGGAGCGGCTGCTGGGAATGGAACGGAATAGCTTGCGGGAGGCCATTCTCCCGATTTTCGGATAACGGAATATACCTCTGAATCGAATTGGATTCGGAGGTTTTTTTGACCTTTTTTATTTCGGAAAAGTCTGTCTGAAAATATAATTTTGTGGTATATTTGAATCAAGAATCATACAATTATCATATTGGAGGGAGGGGCACGGCAGCCATGAAACTAATCGGGGAATACATTAAGAAGCATTTGGGCATCTTCCTGTTGTCCACGTTTTTCCTGACCATGGAAGCGGCGGCGGATCTTTTACAGCCCACATTTATGTCTCTTATCGTGGACCGGGGAATACGAAATGCCAACACGCGGCAGATTCTTATGTATGGCGGCATCATGCTTGGGATTGCCATGGGCGGGGCAGTCTGTGCCGTCATGCGCAGCCGTTTTGCAAGCCGTGTTTCCCAAACGGTGGGTAAGGAACTGCGCCGTGACCTGTACCATAAGGTGCAGCAGCTTTCCATGGAAAACATAGACCGGCTGCGTCCGGCATCCATCATTACCCGAATTACCAACGACGTGGTGCAGATACAGGATTTTATCAACGGGATCATGCGGATTATGGTGAAAGCGCCGATTACCTGTATCGGTGCCGTCTTATTGATTTTGCTCCAAACACCGGCGCAGGCGCCGGTTATGGCGGTAATTATCCTGACGGTTGCCCTTTTGGTATTTGGCAATATGAAAACCGGCTATCCGCGCTTCGGGACGGTACAGGACCGGCTGGACCGCTTAAACGGTACGGCAGGGGAATTTCTGTCTTCCGTCCGGGTGGTGAAAGCGTTTGGCGCGGAGGAGACGGAAGCGGGGAAATTCGGGGAAGCCTCCGGGGAGCTTGCCCTTGCCAATACGGCGGCGCTGCGCACCATGGCGGTATTTTCCCCTTTGATTAACCTGACGGTTAATTTCGGCATCGTATTGCTGTTATGGATATCCGGCAGCAGGCGGGGGACGGAAATCGGCAGGCTGATGGCTTCCGTCAACTATATGACGCAGGTGTTGTTTGCCGCCGGGATGATTTCCAATGCGTTAAATACTGCCGTCAGGGCGGCGGCATCCGCCGGAAGGATTAAGGAAGTGCTGGATGAAGAACCGGCGCAGCGTATGCCAATACATCCCAAGCGGCCCAAAATCATGGGAGACATCCGCTTTGCGCATGTCTCGTTTGCCTATGCGGGAGCCGGTAAGGAGGCGCTTCATGATATTGATATCGGAATCCGGCAGGGGGAGACGGTGGGCATCATCGGCGCTACCGGTTCCGGGAAAACGACGCTTGTGAATCTGGTTCCCCGTTTTTATGATGCCGTGGAAGGAAACGTATGGATTGACGGCTGTGACGTGACACAGATGGATACGGAATATTTGCGGGGTGCCATTGCCGTAGTGCCGCAAAAAGCCTTGCTGTTTTCGGGAACCATCCGGGACAACCTGCGCTGGGGACGTGCGGATGCCGGGGAGGAAGAATTGCGTGCGGCGGCGGAGGCTGCCTGTGCCGACGGTTTTATCCGGCAGACCGCCCAGGGGTATGATACGCTGCTGGGGCAGGGAGGGGTGAACCTGTCCGGCGGGCAGAAACAGAGGATTTCCATTGCCCGCGCGCTTGTCAGGAAACCGCGTATCCTGATTTTGGACGACTGTACCAGCGCACTGGACGCCCGCACGGAAGCCGGGGTGCTCAAAGGGCTGAGGGACATGGGCGGCAGCATGACCATGCTGCTGGTCAGCCAGCGCATCTCCACGGTGATGCGCGCGGACCGCATTCTCTGCATGGACGGCGGGCGCGTGCAGGGTTACGGAACCCATGGGGAGCTGATGGCTTCCTGCGATACATACCGGGAAATTTACCAATCCCAGATTGGGGGTGTAGGGCATGGCTGAGAGAGGCGGGGCAGTGCCTCCGGCGAATTTAAACGGGATTTCGCGTCCCGGACGCGGCAGGGCCGTGGTGAAACCGAAGAACATGAAAGGGACGCTGGGCAGGCTTTGGAAACTGACCGGGGGACAGCGCAGGGGGCTTGGCTGGATTCTCCTTTTGTCTGCTTTTGCTTCCGGTGCATCCATCCTTTCACCCTATGTGACGGGGCTGGCGGTGACTGCGGTCAGCAACGGGGATGCGCTTCTATGGATTCTGTCCTGTTTGGCGGGGCTGTATCTTTGCGACTGGCTGGTACGGTTTTTGCAGGCGTTTTTCATGGCGTCCATCGGGCAGAGGGTAATCTGCCATATACGCAGGACGCTGTTTGACCGGGTGAAAACGCTGCCGCTATCCTTCTTTGACAGACGGCGCCATGGGGAACTGATGAGCCGGCTGACCAACGATGTGGACAACATCAGTACGACGATTTCCAATTCCCTGACGCTGCTTTTGACCTACGGGTTTACCGTGGCAGGCGTTTTTGCCATGATGCTGTATTTAAGTCCGCTCTTGACCATGGTGTCGTTAACCGGTACCGGGCTTGTTTTTCTGCTGACGAAAGCGGTAACGAAACGTACCAGGAAACTGTTTGCAGGGCAGCAGAAGAATCTCGGCGCATTGAACGGGCAGGTGGAGGAAAGCATTGCGGGACTGGCGGTGGTTAAGGCGTTTTGCCGCGAAGGGGAGATGGAGCGGGAATTCGGGGAGAAAAACGAAGACTTATGCCGGGTGTCCATAAAGGCGCTGATTTGTTCGGGATACCTGATGCCGCTTATGAACGTCATTAACAATCTATTGTACGTGGCGGTTTCTGTGCTTTGCGGGGTGCTGTTTGTAAACGGCAGGATTACCGATATCGGTCTGGTGACGGGGTTTCTGCTCTATGTGCGCCAGTTTACCCGTCCTTTTGTGGAAATTGCCAATATCTACAACAATTTCCAGACTGCCGTTGCCGGCGCGGAGCGCGTATTTGAAATTTTGGATGAGCAGCCCGAACCGTCGGACCGTGCGGGGGCCCTTCCTTTGACGCATCCCAAAGGGGATATTGAGCTGCGCCATGTATGGTTTGGCTATGAGCCGGATATGCCCGTGCTAAAGGATGTTTCGGTGAAAATACCGGCGGGCACACAGGCGGCCATCGTGGGGAGTACGGGTTCCGGCAAGACGACGGTAATCAGTCTGTTGACCAGGTTTTATGACGTTTCGTCGGGGAGCATTCTCTTGGACGGTCATGACTTGAGGGATTACCGGATGGAGGATCTGCGCAAGGCGTTCGGGGTGGTTTTGCAGGATACGGCGCTGTTTCACGCATCGGTGCTTGAAAATATCCGCTACGGAAGGCCGGAGGCATCGGCAGAACAGGTGAGGGCAGCCGCACGGACGGCAGGAGCGGACGGTTTTATCGGGAGACTGCCGCAGGGGTATGATACGGTTCTGTCCCAGGGAGGTATGGAACTGTCCCAGGGGGAGCGGCAGCTTTTAACCATTGCGCGCGCCGTCCTTGCCGATGCCCCGATCCTGATTTTGGACGAAGCCACCAGTTCCGTGGATACCGTTACCGAGCAGAAAATCCGGCGCGCCATGCTGGAAATCTGTGAAAACCGCACTTCGGTCATCATTGCCCACCGTCTTTCCACCATCCGTGATTCTGATTTGATTCTTCTGCTGGAAAACGGGGAAATTGCCGAACAGGGAACCCATGGGGAACTGATGGAAAAAAACGGGCGTTACGCACAGATGTACCGGACACAGACAGAACTGGAATAGGTAAATATAAAAGGGAAAAGAGGTTTTGCGGCCTCCTTAAACGGAACGTTGTTTCCGGTTTAAGGAGGTCTTTTTATGCACAGCCCATGCCCCAAAAATACAAAATAAAAAAAAGATACCAAACTGATAAAAGATACCTTTTACGGTGCGCGCCGTTTTATTAGAATAAAAAAACAAAGTTCGGGAAAATCGGTGCGGAGGAGGCGGAAGATGAAGGTACAGGATGCAGCAAAGAGGGAAAAGATGCCGCGGCGGAAAGTGCCGCAGCAGGAAACGGAAGCAAAACGGGAAAGAAGACCGTCCGGTTTCAGCATAAGGAAGCAGATGTTTGCCGGATTCTGCATACCGATTCTGTTTTTGGTATTGGTCGGTGTGGTTTCTTACCGGAAGGCGTCGGCAGGGCTGACGGAGAATTATGAGAAAGCAACCATGAATGCATTGGAAATGACTAGGAATTCCCTGGACAGTTCTTTCCAGGTCATCCGTCAGGAAGTGATGGAATTAGGGCAGGAAGCGCTGGTCCGCTCTTATGCGTTAGGGGCAATTAAGGACAGTACGAAAAAGGGACAGACAAAAAACGACGTGAAAAATAAAATAAGCGTCATGGAAACGTCCAGCGCCATAATCCAAAATATCCATATCATTCCGGTGGAAGGCGAAGCCGTTTTGACGACAAAAACCATGAGCAGTTCGGAAATCGACAGTTTTATGAAGGAACTGGGCGATTCGGAGGATGGCGTGCTTTTGGATGGCGATTTGGTGAAATGGGGCGTTCATCATCCATGTATTGACGGCAAGATGGAAATGGACGGGGACGACTATCCCGTTTTTTGCAGCCAAACCATCCGTTCCGGTGAAAAGAAAGCCTTAATCGTGATTGACGTCAGTTCAAAAGGAATCGGAAACCTGTTAAGCCAGTTGGATTTTGGGGAAAACAGTCAGGTTTCTTTTGTGACGGCGGGCGGAACGGAAATCGACAGCGGGGCAGGCATTCCCATCAGGGAAACGGATTTTTTCCTTACCGGGAAAGAAGAAGGAGCGGAATGGTATACCAGATATGTAACGCATGAAGGGACGCAGTATTTTTACATGATGTGCAAAAGCGGGGTGGTGGACGGTTATCTTGCGGTGCTTGTGCCGAAAGCGAATATTGTGAAAAGCTCCGTGGAAATCCGTAACCTGACGCTGCTGTTAGTGGTATCGTCCATGGTGCTGGCGGTGGCGTTTGGTTCTTTCATAACCGCGGGCATCAGCCGGAATATCGGCAGGAGCATCCAATCGTTAAGACGGATTGCGGAAGGCAAGCTGTATCTTCCGGATAAAAAGGAACGGATTCCTTCCAATGAGTTTGGAAACCTGCAGGAAGCAATCCGCAATACCGTGGTCAAAATCCGCCAGTTGATACTGGAAGTGGCCAAAATGATGGAAGTCGTTTCGGATTCGGGCGGTTTGGTGGACGAATCCGGCAGACAGGTTGGCTGCTATATACAGGATATGTGCGGACAAATGAAGACGGTGGAATATATCGTGGAAAACGAAAATGTGGAAATTGAAAACTGCAGCGGGCAGATGGAAAAGCTCTCCGTGGAAATAAAGGCAGTCAGCAGCGGTATCATGGAAACCATGGAGCAGGTACGCCGGTCGCGGGACATGATTGACAACGGGCGGCAGGCTGTGGGGATTATGACCAGGCAGGCGGGAGAGACGACACAGGCGACCGGGGAAGTACAGGAAAAGGTTTCCCTGCTGGGGGAAAAGCTGGACAATATTGCGGTTTTTGCGGAAAACATCCAAAAAATCGCTTCCCAGACCAACCTGCTTTCCTTAAACGCATCCATTGAGGCGGCGAGGGCAGGGGAAAACGGCAGGGGATTTGCCGTAGTTGCCGAAGAAATAAGGAAACTGGCGGATAACGCCGGAAGCACGGCGGCTTCCATACAGGGCATGATAAAGGAAATCCGCGTTTACTCCAAAGAAGCGGTGGAGCGGGTGGAAATTGCGGAAACCATTGTGTTAAAACAGGGGGAAAGCGTACAGAATACGGCGGATGCTTTTGAAAGCATGAACCTGTTTTTGGAGCGCGTGGCGGGTGAAATGGAACGGCTTGCCGCGCGGGTAGAGGGAATGAACAGGGAGCGGGGAACCGCGCTTGCTTCCATCCGTTCCATCAGCGGTCTTTCCGGGGACTTGGTAAGTTTCTCCAAAAAGATGGAAGAATCCCTTCAGGCGCAGGTGGATGCGGCGGGGACGCTGACCGTACAGGCAGACCGGCTGAAAGGGAATATGGAAGTTTTGGGGAAGGCGGTCCGGACATTCCAGGTGGAAAAACGGGAAAAAGAGCGGGAAAAAGAATAAAAAACCAAAAAAACAAAAAAGGCTGAAAGAAGTTGAAAATAGCTGAAAAAGCCTGAAAAAAAGGAAGGGATAAAGATGGAAGGATATATTTTTTTGGACGGAGAAGGAACCTTTGCGTTGGATATGCCGGAGAATTACAGCTACCAATATTTTCCGGTGGCCGGGGAAAACGGGATAAAAAGCGCGCTGACCCCTAATTTCGGCGGCGACAGTAAACGCAGCCAAAATGAATTTTTACTGGAGCCGGTCAGTGCGGAAAACCTGCATAACAACCGGAGTACGAGGAATTTCTGGTGCCATGTGGAAGGCGTCGGGAACTGGTCGGCAACGGGTGCGTCGGCGGAAGCGGAGCTGGCGAAGTTTACCGGGGAGCAGGAAGAAAGCCGCATGACGGCGGGACCCATGTGGCAGAGCGTTACGCGCAAATCGGGAAAATACGGGATGAAGGCGACGGTGACTGCCTTTGTGCCGGTAGGGCATGACGTGGAAATCATGAGGGTGGAACTGGAAAACACGACGGACCATCCTGTCGTATTTACGCCCGTGGCGGCGGTTCCCATTTACGCAAGAAGCGCTGACAACATCCGCGACCACAGGCATGTGACCTCCCTGCTGCACCGTATACGGACAAGGGAAGACGGCGTGACGGTGACGCCGGTCCTATCGTTTGACGAGCGCGGGCACCGGCAGAATAATGTCTGCTATTTTGTCTGCGGCGTGACCGGGGACGGGAACGCGCCGGAAGCGTTTTTCCCCACGGTGGATGAGTTTGCCGGGGAAGGCGGTAGCTATACCGCGCCAAGGGCCGTGCTGGAAAACCGCGCCGGAGTGCCTTCCGGCGTGTGCATCGAAGGCAGGGAAGCGGTGGGCGGTTTAAAATTTGCAAAGACGGTGTTGGAACCCGGAGGGAGCGTTTCCTTTACCGTTTTGTCAGGGATAACGGAAAAACCGGAGGAAATTGCGGAAACCGTGGAAGCATACCGGACGGCGGAGAAAGTGGATACGGCGTTTGGGAACATGAAAGCCTATTGGCAGGAGAAGATTAACATACGGTTCCATACCGGAAACAGGGACTTTGACCGGTGGATGTACTGGGTGGGTTTCCAGCCCATTTTGCGCAGAATATACGGCTGTTCGTTCCTTCCGCACCATGATTACGGAAAAGGCGGAAGGGGATGGCGTGACTTATGGCAGGACTGCCTGGCGCTGCTTTTAATGAATCCGCAGGGTGTGCGGCAGATGCTTTTGGACAATTTCGGCGGGGTACGCATGGACGGGACCAATGCCACAATCATCGGTGCCAAACAGGGGGAATTTCTTGCGGACAGGAATCACATTACCCGCGTATGGATGGACCATGGCGTTTGGCCTTTCCTGACCGTTAAGCTGTATATGGAGCAAACCGGGGATGTGGAAATCCTGGGGGAAAAGGTACCGTATTTCAAAGACCGCCAGGTGGAACGCGGTTCTGCCGCGGACGGGCAGTGGGAGGAAGCGGACGGCAGCCGGCAGAAGGACGCGGACGGCGCCGTCTATTACGGAACGGTTTTGGAACATCTGCTGCTTCAAAACCTGTGTGCCTTTTATGAAGCGGGGGAACATAACCATTGCAGGCTGCGGGGAGCGGACTGGAACGATGCGCTGGACATGGCGCAGGAGCGCGGCGAAAGCGTGGCTTTTACCAATGCCTATGCCGGTAACCTGCGGGAACTTGCGGACTATCTCATACGCTATGCCGGGAAAACAGGCAAAAAGGAAGTGTGCATAGCGGAAGAAATGCTGTATCTGCTGAATCTGGAGGAAGAAAAGTATGGCAGCAGGGAAGAAAAGATACGGGTGCTCGCACAGTACGGCGCGTCATGCCGCCATACGGTAAGCGGGAAAACCGCCGCCCTGGATGTCAGTGAGCTTGCCGGAAATATCAGGGGAAAAGCGGAATGGATGGCGGCGCATATCCGGCAGACGGAATGGGTGACGGACCGGGAAGGAAACGGTTGGTTTAACGGCTATTACAACAACCATGGCAGACAGGTGGAAGGGGAAGACGACCGGGGGGTACGCATGATGCTGACCGGGCAGGTGTTTGCCATTATGGGGGGCACGGCGACGGAAGAACAGATTCGCGGCATTACGGAAAGCGCGGATAAATACCTGTACGAAAAGCGGATTGGCGGGTACCGGCTGAACACCGACTTCCATGAACTGAAAACGGATTTGGGAAGGATGTTCGGTTTTGCCTACGGGGATAAGGAAAACGGTGCGGTATTCTCCCATATGGCGGTTATGTATGCCAACGCGCTGTACCAAAGGGGATTTGCGCGGGAAGGTTATAAAGCGCTGCAGGCGTTGGCGGATACTGCCATGGAGTTTGGGACGAGTAAAATTTATCCCGGCATCCCGGAATATTTTAACGCGGAGGGACGCGGGATGTATCATTACCTGACCGGAGCCGCAAGCTGGTACCTGTTTACGTTTCTGACGGAAGTATTCGGTATCAGGGGAAAAGACGGAAATCTGGAAATCTGTCCGGCCCTGATGGCGCAGCAGTTTGACGGGGAAGGAAAAGCGGAGGCACGGCTTACGTTTGCCGGTAAGGGTTTCCGTATTCTCCTGGAAAACCAAAAACATTTGGAATACGGACATTACCGTATCCGGTCTGCAGTCATGGAGGGGAAAAAACTGCCGCTTACGGAAATACGGGAAGAAAACGGGCGCATAAAAACGGCGGCGCTCCTGCCAAAAGAAGACATTGGGAAACTTTCCGGCGGAATACGGGAAATACACAAAATAGAAATTGTTTTGGATGCATGAATACGCATCAGAAGCAGATAAGACCATATCATGCCATGTGCAGGACGGCTCCGCGCTGCCGCCGCCCCTGCAGGCATGCAGAAAAGGGCGGCGCGGAAAAGAGGTTAGCGATGGATTGGAGACAGCAGAAATTTATCATGGAAGATTACGGAAGGAAGTCGGAATTTGCCAGTTTCCTGCCGGGGATTGCGGGTATCCACGGAATTCCCATTTGGTGTTATTATGTAAACCGCGGGCAGTGCGTTGCCAGCTTCGGCGTGGAGAACAAAGACCACGCAATCATGGAATTTGAACCGGCGCATAAAGCGTACCAAAACGTGAAGCGGACAGGGTTCCGCACATTCCTTAGGAAAGACGGGAAGTACCTGGAGTGCTTTTCGGAGGAAAGCGCGGCGCAGGAAATGGAAATCGGTAAAAACAGTCTTACGGTACGGGAAAAACCGGAAAGTGAAAAACT
Source organism: uncultured Lachnospiraceae bacterium (assembly GCA_947653315.1). GTDB lineage: Bacteria > Bacillota > Clostridia > Lachnospirales > Lachnospiraceae > Kineothrix. The sequence goes on along the minus strand of CANTGP010000010.1, from coordinate 7,348 downwards.
GTCCGTACAGGTGGATTATTTTACCCTGCCGGGAGAAAAAGTGGGGGCGCTTGTCCGTAAGGTAACGGTAACCAATGAGGACGCAAAGACTATTTCGCTGGAAATTTTGGACGGTATGCCGGCGCTGGTTCCTTACGGTGTGGATGCCGACAGTATCAAGAATATGACCCAAACGGCAAAAGCATGGATGCAGGTGGAGGATTTGGAGGAACATGTCCCGTTTTTCCGTGTGCGCGCGAGCATGGACGACAGTGCGGCGGTGCATGGGATAGAGGGCGGAAATTTCTCCTTCGCCTGTTTGGAGGACGGCGTTTTATTAAAGCCGGTGGTGGATGCGGAAGTTATTTTTGCGTATGATTGTTCGCTGCAAAAGGCGGTCCGGTTTGCGGAGAGCGGGCTTGACGGTGTGTACGGCGAAAAGCAGATTACGATGAACCGCCTGCCCTGCAGTTTTTACGGGGCGCGCAGGGATTTGGATGCGGGCGGGACGCTTACGCTGTACGAAGTCATCGGGCAGGTCGGGGAAAAAGGACAAATCCGCAAATTTTTGGAAGAAAAGCGGGACGGGGCTTATTTCGAGGAAAAACGGGAGGAAGCGGAATGCCTGATGGACGGACTTTGCAGCGGGATAGCGACCAAAACGGCTTCGGAGAGCTTTGACCGGTACTGTGAATATACCTACATGGACAATGTGCTGCGGGGCGGTTATCCGGTTCCGCTCGGAAACAATAAGCTGTATTATGTATTCTCGCGCAAGCACGGGGATTTGGAGAGGGATTACAATTATTTTTCCATGCTGCCGGAATTTTTCTCCCAGGGAAACGGCAACTTCCGCGACGTAAACCAAAACCGCCGCTGCGATACGTTTTTTGCGCCGTTTGTGGGCAGGGAAAACATCAGGGAATTTTACAGCCTGATCCAGTTGGACGGTTATAATCCGCTGGGCGTGGAGAAGCTGACTTACCGGCTGGACGGGGAGAAGGCGCAGGCGCTTTTGCGGGATGTGGAAGGGGAAGCAAAAAAGGAACTGGCGGAATTTGTGTCGTCCCCGTTTACGCCGGGTGCGCTGTGGGCAAAACTGGATGCGGCGCTCGGTACATGGGAAGAATCCCTTTTTTACCAAATCATTGATTTTTCGGACGGTATGGTAAACGGTAATTTCGGGGAGGGTTATTGGAGCGACCATTGGACCTATAATTTGGATTTGATTGAAGATTATCTGGAAATCCATCCGGAAAAGGAAAAGGAAATGCTTTATGAGGAGGAGTATACCTATTTCCTTTCCAGTATTAATATTAACCGCCGGGAAAAACGTTATGCGGAGACTGCGGGCGGACTGCGCCAGTACCATGCGCTGGATGAAGGCAGCAGGCGGAATCCGGAAGAAAAGCTGGTACGCGCGGCATTCGGGGAAGGGGAAGCGGTGCATGTGACCCTGATGGAAAAACTGCTGTTATTGTGCGCCACGAAGTTTGCGGCATTGGATGCCTACGGGATGGGAATCGAAATGGAGGGAGGAAAGCCGGGATGGTACGATGCGTTAAACGGACTGCCGGGATTGTTCGGTTCTTCCATGGCAGAAACCTATGAATTGGCGAGAATGCTGGATTATACGGTTTCCGCTTTGGAAAGGTATCCCGAAGACGTGGCAGTGACGGAAGAACTGGGCAGTTTGGTTGACGGACTGCAGTTAGTGGTACGGCTGGAAAAAGAAAACCTGACGGGAGAGGGGGAAGTGCTTTCGTTTTGGAACCGCATCAATGACGTGAAGGAATTGTACCGGGATAAAACGTTTGCGGGTATTTCGGGAAAGAAGACGGTCTACCGGAGTGCGCAGCTCGCGGCGGTTTTGCGGGAATGGAAATCCGTGGTGGAGCATGGGATCGAAAAAGCATGCAGGCTTGGCGGAAGCATCTGCCCTACGTATTTTTCCTATGAAGTGCCGGAATATGAAAAGAAAACGGACGGCATCCGCCCGCTGCGGTTTGAGGTAAAACGGATTCCGGCATTTTTGGAAGGCCCCGTGCGGTATTTAAAACTGGAGCTGCCAAAGGAGACGAAGAAGGAGCTTTACCGGAACGTCAAAGACAGCGGTCTGTATGACCGGAAACTGTCCATGTATAAGGTGAACGATTCTCTGGAAGATGCTTCCTATGAGCTTGGCAGGGCGCGGGCCTTTACGCCGGGCTGGCTGGAGAATGAATCGGTTTGGCTGCATATGGAGTATAAGTATCTGCTGGAACTGTTAAGAAGCGGCATGTATGAGGAATTTTTTGACGATTTCCATAAAGCGGCGGTTCCTTTTCTTGACCCGGAAGTTTACGGAAGGAGTGTTTATGAGAATTCTTCCTTTATCGCGAGCAGCAAAAACCCGGATGAAAAGATTCACGGAAAAGGGTTTGTGGCAAGGCTCTCCGGTTCCACCATTGAATTTATCAGCATGTGGAAGCTCATGATGTTCGGAAGGAAGGTATTTACCGTAAAGGACGGCGAACTTGTTTTCGCCCCGGCTCCTGCCATTCCGGAATATTTGGTGCCGGAGGACAAAACGGTGGGCGCCACACTGCTTGGGAGCGTTGCCGTGGAATACCGGATGGAGGAAAAGAAGGATTACATACCGGGCAGGTATGCGGTAAAGGGGATGCATTTTATCTATAAGAACGGGAATGAAGTGGATGTGGCGGCCGGGTATGCCGCAGGAAGGACTGCGGAAGACGTTCGCGCAGGACATGTGGAACGGATTGAAATCCTGCTAGGTTAAGGCAGTTAACGAATCAGGTAATGAATGAAAGAAGAAAGGGGTGCTCCATGGAAAAAGCGGGAAAGATGAAAGAAATCGTGACGGATTACCGTGCGGGAAAATATTGGGAGGCGTCATGGCATGAGAGGGTTCCGGTGCAGGACTGTATGCATGTGGTCAATGTATACCCCGAAGTCAGCTATCAGACATTCCGGGGATTTGGCGGGGCGTTTACGGAAAGCGCGGCGCATAATTATGCCGGAATGGGCGCGGGAAAGAAGAAAGAACTCATCGGGGCATATTTCGGAAAAGAGGGGCTCCGCTACCGGCTGGGGCGGATTACCATGAACAGTTGTGATTTTTCCCTTGGGAATTACGCTTATGTGGAAGACGGGGACAGGGAACTTGGGACATTTTCCGTTGCCCGTGATTTTAAGGAAATCATTCCGTTAATCAAAGACGCGCAGGAGGAATGCGGGGAACCTATGGGGTTTTTGGTTTCCCCCTGGTCGCCGCCGGCGTTTATGAAAACAAACGGGGAAATGAACCATGGGGGAAAATTAAAGCCGGAATATTATCCGGTTTGGGCGGAGTATTTCGTAAAATTCATAAAAGCATACCGGGAAGCCGGTATACCGGTTAGTTTCCTGACGGTGCAGAATGAACCCATGGCGGTACAAACCTGGGATTCGTGCATTTATACTTCGGAGGAGGAAGCGGCCTTTGTGCGGGAACACCTGGGACCGGCACTGGAGAAGGCGGGGCTTTCGGATGTGGGGATTTTTGTCTGGGACCATAACAAGGAAGAAGCCGTCCTGCGTTTCCGTGAGGTTATGGAAGGGATGGAGGTCCAAAAAGGGGCGGAGAGGTATGTAAAAGGCGCAGCCGTCCACTGGTATACCGGGGATCACTTTGAGTCCGCTTCCATCATTCGGAAGATGTATCCGGGCAAAGAGGTGTTTTTTACGGAAGGATGTGTGGAATATTCGCGCTTTGCGGATGCGGGAGAGGTGGAACGGGCGGAAATGTATGCCCATGACATCATGGGAAACCTGAATGCGGGCATCAGCGCTTCCCTTGACTGGAACCTGTTTTTGGACCAAAAGGGGGGACCGAACCATGTGGGCAATTTCTGTGCCGCCCCTATCCTGTGCAATACGGAAAACGACGCTTACGAAAAACGCCTGATGTACTATTACATCGGCCACTTCAGCCGTTATATCGCGCCGGGGGCGGTTAAAATCGGGACAACCCGTTACAGCGATGCGGTGGAAGCAACGGCTTTCCGGAATCCGGACGGGGAGAAGACGCTTGTTTTGTTGAATAAGACGGAAAAGGAAGTTCCCGTGACGGTAAGGGAGGCAGGGTGTGGAATGGAGACGGTGCTGGCGCCCCATTCCATTCATACAATCTGCTACTAAAAAAATGATACCTTTGTAAAATTTGAGACATTTTATCCAAATGTCAAAATACCTATAATCAAATTATCAACAGACAATAAAAGAAGCTGATGAAAAGAAATGTTGGTAAAACGGAAATCCGGGAAAATCCGGAAAGACCCGGAAAAGGATGGAAACGCTGAAAACGGGTTCAAACAAAAAAGGAGGATTTATTTATGAAACGGAAAAAACTTATGTCGGTATTGCTTGCCGGGGCCATGGTGCTTGGACTGGCAGCATGTGGAGGAAACGGACAGTCGGCAGGTACAAGCGCATCTTCAGAGCCTTCATCTTCGGAAAGCGTAACGCAGACGGAAGAACAGACGGGGGAAGCGGCCGACACGCAGGCAGCAGGCGGTAACAAATTGGTAGTTTGGACGCTGGCAAAGGATTTGGAGACATTTGCAGATTATTATATGGAAAAGAATCCGGACGTCGTAATCGAAACGGTAGTGATTGAGCCGGCAAACTATGTGACAAAAGTACAGACGGCGTTAAACGGCGGACAGAAGGAACCGGATATCATCGTGGGAGAGCCGCAGATGTTGGAGGATTTTTACGATGCGGGTTATTTTGAGGATTTGAACCAGGCACCGTACAATGCGCAGGATTATGCGGACCAGATTGTGGATTATGTTTGGGAAGTGGGACAGGACGCGGACGGGATTCAAAGAGCCATTTCCTATCAGATTACCCCGGCGGGAATTTATTACAGGCGTGATATTGCAACTGCGGTATTCGGAACGGACGACCCGGAGGAGGTCGGAAAGCTGTTTGCGGATTATCCGACGATTTTAAATACGGCACAGACGTTAAAGGATGCCGGTTACCGTATCTTCGCATCCGACGCGGAAATCAATTACTTTTCCGGGGATTCCGCCTGGGTCATCGACGGCACCCTGAATGTGGACCAGGGAAGGCATAACTATATGGACCTTTGCATTTCCTTATACAAGGACGACCTGACCGCCTATGCGAACCAGTGGTCGACGCCATGGTACCAGGCAATGGCGGGCGAGGTACCGATTCTTTCCGCGGATATCCAGAACTATGCGGATGATTCCGTAGACGTATGGAATGCCGAGCAGTTTGCGGAAGCGACGGCGGGCATGGAAACGACGGAAGTATTTGCATTTGGCCTTCCTTCCTGGGGCGTGCTCACCATGAGGGACAACGTGATGGAAACTTCCGGGAAATGGGGCGTATGCGCAGGACCGGCTTATGGTTTCGGCGGCGGCACGTTCATCGGTATTTCCTCCCAGTCCGAAAGAAAAGATTTGGCATGGGATTTCTTAAAATTCTGTACCTTAAATGAGGATACGGCAAACTGGTGGATTGCAACGTCGGAAGGCGATACCGTTTCTTTGGTTCCGGTACTGGAAGCACATGCGGAAGACGCCAATGAAGTTTACGGCGGACAGAAGTTGTATGCGTTTTGGCTGGAGCAGGCAAAGGGAATCGATTATTCCAAAATAACCAGGTACGATAAGGTAATTAACGATGCGTGGGGAAGTGCGATTACGGCAATTAAGACAGGGGAAAAGACCAAAGAGGAAGCCATCAGCGAATTCTATGACGTAGTGGAATCTACCTATCCGGAAATTACGGTGAACCGATAAGGAAGCGTAGAAGGCGGGGCAGCGGGCAGGCTGCCCCTTTGCCATAAGGAACGGGGAAAAGGGAAAGGAGAGTGGTTGGAATCATGGCAAATACAGGCGCAGGTAAAGCAAAGAAAAGGGATATTAACCGCATGGGGTATTTGTTTGTGCTGCCCTTTATAACGGTTTTCTTAATATTCAGCGTTTATCCGGTATTGCGGACGTTATATCTGAGTTTTACGAATTATAAAGGGTATGGGGATGCGGTTTTTGCAGGAATTGATAATTATGTAAGGGTTGTAAAGGATAAATTTTTCTGGAGGGATCTTTGGAATACGATTAAGATATGGGGCGTCAACATCGTGCTCCAGTTGGGAATGGCATTTTTGCTTACGGTGATTTTCAGCGACATTAAGTATAAAATACGGGGACTTGCCGTTTTCCGCGCCGTGTATTATCTGCCGAACCTGATTGCGGCGACTTCCGTGGCATTTTTATTTAAAACCCTGCTGGATTGGAAGTACGGCAGCTTCAACCAGCTTTTGATGGCGCTTGGCATCACACAGCAGCAGGTAAACTGGCTGGGTTCCACCTCGACGGCGCCCTATGTGATATCCGTGATTGGCGCATGGATGTGGTTTGGCAATTCCTTCATCGTCTTAATGGCAGGGGTACAGGGTATTCCGAAAGATTATTTTGAAGCGGCGGCCATCGACGGGGCAGGAAGGTGGAGAGTATTTGCCAAAATAACGCTGCCGCTGTTAAGGCCGATTATGTTATATGTATTCGTGACTTCCTTAATCGGCGGGCTTCAGCTCTTTGACCTTCCTTTCCTTATGAACGGTAATGCGCCGGGGACGGCAGGGGAGCCGTCGGGAAGCCTCCAAACGGTGGTTATGTACCTGTATAAATTCGGGTTTGAGACGCATCAGGTAGGCTATGCTTCGGCGATTGCGTACACCCTGTTTTTCATCATTTTGATTGTTTCGGTTATCCAGTTTAAGACATTGGGAAGGGAGGATGACTAATATGGCGGTAAAGATAAAAAGAGGAGTTTTGTATGTATGTCTGTCCGTACTTGCGGCAATGTGCCTCCTTCCGTTTCTGCTGATGGTTGTAAATGCCACAAGAAGCGGCGTGGAAATCACCCATTCCTTTACCCTGATACCCAGCAGCCATCTGAAGGATAACTGGGAGGCATTGTTTGCCTATGTCAACCTGTTTAAAGGATTCGGCAACAGCATCATCGTTGCCGTTCCGGCAACCATACTGACGGCATATTTTTCGTCAATAACGGCATATGCCATGGCGGTTTACCGTTTTAAGGGGAATAAGTGGCTGTTTAAAATCATCGTAGTCTTTATGATGATTCCGGCGCAGTTAAGCCTCATCGGATTTTATAACCTCTGCCAAAAGCTGCACATGGTGGATTCTTATCTTCCGTTGATTCTTCCTGCCATCGCGTCTCCGGGTACGGTATTTTTCCTAAGGCAGTACGTGCAGGCGACGCTTTCCAAGGCGCTTTTGGAGGCGGCACGGATTGACGGAGCAGGCGAACTGCATATTTTCCA
>CANTGP010000009.1 GCA_947653315.1 uncultured Lachnospiraceae bacterium | reverse complement strand
TCATAGCTGTACCTCCATATACTTATGGCTATTATACATCATCTCGGAAGGGTTTAAAAGAAGTAATTGCTAAATTTTCCTATTAATTTTTGTACTGTAACCTTATTTTATCCGCAATCAGGGCGATAAACTCCGAATTTGTGGGCTTCCCCTTTCCCGTATTGATGGTATACCCGAACATGGCGTCCAGCGTTTCCATCTTCCCCCTGCTCCAAGCCACCTCGATGGCATGACGGATGGCGCGCTCCACCCTGCTCGGCGTGGTCTGGTACTTCTTGGCAATGGACGGATACAGCACTTTTGTAATGGAGTTGAGCATTTCATTGTCCTCCACGGACATCATGATTGCTTCCCTTAGGTACTGGTACCCCTTAATATGTGCCGGAACGCCGATTTCATGGATGATGTCTGTCACGTCCTTTTCCAAATCCCTTGCACCGTACACGTTTTTCACCGTCACTTCCTGTCCCGGTGCGGAAGATTCCTTTTGGTTGGACGGTACCGTAATCATAATCTGGAATTCCTTATCCATGCTCATCAAATCGCCTAATATTTTATAAACTCCCTCGCTATCCTTTGTCGATGTTAGATTCAACTGTTCCATCCCTGATGCTCCTTTCCTAACCTGCGAGGTCCATGCCCATGCGTCTGCACATGTCAGCATAAATTTGCCGCCCCCGACTTTTTTCTTCGCCGATACCTGAAAATCCAAGGCAAATGCCAGAGATTTCCAAATACTGCTATTGTTTATTATAAAGGAACATTATTTGAGGATTCAAGCGTTAGGCATCGCGGAATATCAATCGAGTAGGGGAAGGTTTTCTCCCCTACTCGCGCGCCGGGCACCCGCCAGCTTTGCTGGCATGGAAATGCTCTAATGCGCCAGCATGTTTTCAATAAATATCCCATACCCTTTCGTGGAATCCTGTACCAGTACATGGGTGACGGCGCCGACGATTTTTCCGTTTTGGACAATCGGCGATCCGCTCATCCCCTGGACGATGCCCCCGGTCAGGGATAAAAGTTCCGGGTCGGTAATCCGCAGCACGATTCCGCGGTTTACGTTATCGTTATCCAAATGGGTCTCTAAGATTTCGATGTCGTAATAATCCGGCTTTCCGTTAATGCTGCAGATAATCTGGGCTTTTCCCCTGGCAATCTCCTGTTTTAAACCGATGGGAAGCGGCTCAAACGGAATGGTTGCGTAAATCTGCTCACTGCAGTTTCCGAAGATGCCCTCGGCGGTGTTTTCCTTAATTTCCCCGATGATATTGGCTTCATCGTATTCGATATAACCGGTCAGTTCCCCCGGCGCACCGTTTCCGCCACGGGTAATGCCGATGATTTCCGTATGGTACAGCGTTCCTTTTTCCAATTCCATCAGCGTACTCGTATCCACATCATTAATGCCGTGTCCCAGCGCGCCGAAATCCGCATGGTCGCCAAGATACGTCATGGTGCCCACGCCCTGGGCATTGTCGCGGATCCAAATGCCGATTTTGTAATCCCCCGACTGGCTCGTTTCCGGTTTTACTTTTAACGTCAGGTTTTCTTCCCCCCGCTTCACCTGAAGCACTAGTTCCTGCCCTTCGCTGTGCTTCACTTTTTCCACAAAATCCCTTTTTCCCGTTACTTCCTCATCGTTCACTTCCGTAATATAATCCCCCGATTGCAGGATATACTCGGCGGGGCAAATATTCTGTCCCTCCTCCCCCGTAAAAGCGCCGACCCCAATGACCAGCACCCCCTGCGTCTTCACATAAATGCCGATGGGAATACCCGCCGGGGTTAAGGTTTTGTCCTGGATTACCTGCACATCCACCGTCTTTAGGGGAATAATGCCGAACAGCTTTAAATCCAGCACATATTGCTCAATGGTATTTGCCTTGATCGTCACCGGCTTTGCCAAATCGATATGGACGCTGTCCCTTGGAATATTGGATTTGGTAAATCCGCTTACCTCCACCGCATCCTTATATATTTCCCCCGATGCCGGTACCTGCAAATCCAGCGTCTGTTCCACCCCCGCCCTTATTTTTATATTGGAAGGAACCTTCTTCCAAAGGGCAAAATAACAGGCGCAAAGCAAAGCCGTCAGGCTGCCCGCAAGGGCAACATAAAGACAGGTTCTATATTGATCAATCCTTGGTTTATTCCTTCGCAAGTTCTCACATCCTTTCACCAATCTCCCTTAGTATGTGAAGAACTTGCATTTTTTACTTTAGTTATGTTTTGTATTTCTTGCCAATTCTTTCATTTCTTTTGCGTTTTCCAACGCGGCTTCCGTAATCCCGGCGCCTCCCAGCATCCGCGCCAGCTCCCTTAAACTTTCTTCCTCCGTAATCTTACGTATGGTGGTGGCGGTCCGCCCGCCTTTTGCTCCCTTCTCAATCAGGAAATGGGTATCCGACATTGCCGCAATCTGCGGTAAATGCGTAATGCAGATAATCTGGTGGTTCTTTCCTAAAATTCCCAGTTTTTCGGAAACCTTCCAAGCCGTCTTCCCGCTGATTCCCGTATCGATTTCATCAAAAATCAGGGAAGATATCTCGTCCTTATCCGCCAAAACCGTCTTAAACGCCAGCATAATCCGCGACAGCTCGCCGCCGCTCGCCACATGGCTTAACGGTTTTAACGCTTCCCCTTTATTAGTGGAAATCATAAATTCCACATCGTCATATCCTTCCGCCGTAAAATGCCCCGGCCGGGGGCACACCTGGATTTCGAACCGGACGTCCTCAAAATTCAGCTCCAAAAGCGCCTGTTTTAACCGGTTTCCAAGCTCCTTGGCATATTTGGCACGGATAGCCGACAGTTTTTTACATGCATCCTCCAACTCCCGTTTTACTTTTTCCAGCTTTTCTTCCGCCTGCTGCCGGTAAACTTCGTAGTTATCCAATAAATTTAGTTTTTCTTCCCCGCGCTGCTTATATGCAAGCACTTCTCCGACGGTTTTACCATATTTTGACTTTAAATGGTTTAACAGGTTCAGACGGTTCTCCGTTTGGACGAACTGCGCCTCGTCAAATTCCAGGCTGTCCACATAATCCGCCATTTGGCGGTTAAAATCATTTAACAGGTTATCGATATCCTCCAGCATGGCTTCCAAATCCGCCAAAGAATCGTCGTAAGCGGATACGCTGCGGATTTCCCGCAGGGCGCGCCCGGTATTTTCCCCTGCGCTTTCCCCTTCCTCCGACCCGGTCAGGCGGTAAGCCGCATAGACGGATTCCTTGATTTTACGGCTGTTTACCATTTTACGGTATTCCCGCTCCAGCTCCGTATCCTCGCCTTCCACCGGCCCGGCTTCCCCGATTTCCTTTATTTCAAACCGGAGTAACGCCGCTTCCTTTTCCCTCGCTTCCCCGTCGCTGTCATTTTCTTCCAGTTCCTTTAGCAGAGCCGTATATTCCTGGTAAAGCCCCGCCGCCTTTTTTTTCGCATCCGCCGCCTTTTTCCCCGCAAACTCGTCCAAAATTTCCCTGTGCCTTTTTTTCTGCATCAACGTCTGGTGTTCATGCTGCCCGTGTATGGCAATCAGCACTTCCGCAATATCCTGCAGTTGCTTCGCCCCTACCGTTTCCCCGCAGACCTTGCAGACACTCCTTGTCGGCATGATTTTCCTTTGGATCAGAAACGTCCCGTCTTCCTCCGGGAAAAAATCCATCGCTTTCAACTTCTCCCCCTGTTTTGCGTCTAGGCGGAATACCAGCTCGATCAGGGCATATTCCGCCCCGGTACGGATTAATTCCTTGTCCGCTTTAGCGCCCAGGGCAAGATTGACGGAGCCTATGATAACCGACTTTCCGGCGCCCGTTTCCCCTGAAAGGATATTTAACCCTTCCCCAAAACACACTTCTTCTTCATCGATCAATGCCAAATTTTTCACGTGTAAACTTTCCAACATCTTCCTTTACTCCTTATGTGTTTCTCCGGGCACGGAGCTTTACACACCGCGGTTTCTTCCTTATTATTTTCTAAACAGGATCCTTTTATAATTCCAACATTTTTTGGATTTTTTCCATGACAGTCTTCGTGTCTTCCACGGTCCGTACCGCCATCATAATGGTATCGTCCCCTGCAATGGAGCCGACGATTTCCCTCATCTTCATGGCATCCACCGCCGCCGCCACCGCCATCGCCATACCGGACACGGTCTTAATCACCAGGATATTCTGCGCCATGTCCATGGATACAAAACCGTCCCTTAACACACGGATGTATTTTTCCCCCAAATGGCGGTCATCCTGTTTAAAAACCACATATTTCTGCTTCCCGCTTCCGGTTGGGATTTTCGAAAGTTTCAATTCCCTGATATCCCTCGACACCGTCGCCTGCGTCACCTGAAACCCCGCATCCCGCAAACGTTCCGCCAGCTCGTCCTGTGTCTCGATGTCATATTTTTCTATCAGTTCCGCAATCTTTCCATGCCTTCCTTTTTTCATACCGATACCCCCGCATCCCGCAATCTTTCCCCACGATTTACGGAATGCTTTTTTACCCGCTCTATGTTTCGCTCATTTTTTTATGTAGGACCTCCAAAAAGCTGACCCGGTTCAGTTTTACGATTCCCGTCGTCATGACCGCTTTTTCGATTTCCACTTTATCGCCGGTATACAGCGTCAACGTCCTGCTTCCGTCAAAATTCACTTCCACCTGCTGGATACTTCCCTCCCGTCCTTCCCCGATCTGCAGTTCCACCCGGTCGTTGGGGGAAAGTATGATGCTTCTGGTATTTAACGTATGGGGACAAATGGGGGTCATCAGGATCAGTTCCGCCTTTGGCTCCACAATGGGGCCGCCCGCCGAGAGGTTATAACCGGTGGAACCCGTCGGCGTTGCAACGATTACCCCGTCCGCATGATATTCGTTCAAAAACTGCCCGTTTACATAAATCTGGAACCGGATAATCTGCAAAGAACCGCTCCTTGTCACCGCAATGTCATTCAACGCATAGGATTCCTCTATTTCCGTCTGACAGATTCCCCTTTCCTCATGCAGCCTGCGGTGGTAACTGCCGCGCACCACCCGTCCGGTCAGCATCATCCGCTGTTCCACTTCATACCGGCCTTCCATCAGCCGGTCCAATGCGGCATCCAGCCCGTTTTCCTCCACTTCCGCCATATATCCCAGCGTCCCAAGGTTGATTCCCAGCAAAGGAATATCCCTGTTTACGGTATCCCTCGCCGCTTCCAGCATCGTCCCGTCCCCCCCAAGGACCAGGATGCAGTCCACATCCCAGGGAATCTTGGCAGAATCCGTGTAATGCCGCTCCCCCGTTCCCTGCACCTGTACCGTACATTTTTGGCTCCGTTCTTCCAAATACTGCCTGATGTAATTGGTTTTCCCCAAGTCACGGTCTTTATGCCCGTTTGTGATTACATAAAAATGCTTCATGTGCTTTCTCCACCGTTTGGATGGCGAGCAGCCGCATCCCTTCTTCCTGCGACCGGCCGCTGCCGTTTAACCGGGTTTCCCTCAACCGCTTCTCGGCCTCCGCCTCCGTAATGGCCAGGATTTCTTCCGGTATTTCCCCGCGTTTTTTCAAATACACCAAATATTCAATGTTCCCTTCCGGTCCCTGAATGGGAGAGAAATCCAGCCCGCATACGTCAAATCCTACCTCGTCCGCATAATCCGTCACCTTACCGATAACCTCCCTGTGGACTGCCGGTTCCCGTACCACGCCTTTTTTCCCCACGTTCTCTTTTCCTGCCTCAAACTGCGGCTTAATCAGGCATACCATTTCACCGTCCGGAGCCAGCAGGTTTCTTGCCGGTATGAGTATTTTGGTCAGGGAAATAAAAGAAACGTCCACGGAAGCGAAATCCGGCCGGTCCGCAATGTCTCCGGGCTGCATATAACGGAAATTCGTCTTTTCCATGCAGACCACCCGTTCATCCGTCCGCAGCTTCCAATCCAACTGCCCGTATCCCACATCCACCGCATACACCTTCGCCGCCCCGTTCTGCAGCATACAATCCGTAAAGCCCCCGGTGGAAGCGCCGATATCCATACACACCTTATCCTTCAAAGCAACCCCGAAGGAACTGACCGCCTTTTCCAGCTTAAGTCCGCCCCTGCTTACATATTTTAAAGGACTGCCCTTGACTTCCAAACGGATTTTCGTCCCGTCAAAAGCCGTCCCCGCCTTATCCTCCCGCTGTCCGTCCACAAACACATTCCCCGCCATGATAACCGCTTTCGCCTTTTCCCTTGAGGGGGCATATCCCTGTTGTACCAGGAGCACATCCAAACGTTCTTTCATACCGATTCCCTTCGCCCGCATACGCAGGCATCCAATCCCTGTTTCATCCCGGAAAAACGGCAAACGGATAACGATAACGCTTACAGCGCACAGTATTCCGTAATTACCCGTTTCACCACACTATCCGCGTCCATCCCGATTTCCTGCTTCAAAAGCTCCACGTTTCCGTGTTCCACATACTCGTCGGGAACCGTAATGGAAAGCAGCCTCCCGCCGCCCGTGCGGTCCAGAAATTCCCTTACTTTTTCGCCGTAACCGCCGCTTGCCACGTTTTCCTCCATCGTTACCAGCAGTTTATGTACCGCCCGCGCTTCCATTACCGTTTCCTCATCGATGGGTTTCACAAACCGCGCATTGATTAACGAACAGGAATAACCCCTTTCCTTTAATTCCCTGCGCACCTGTTCCGCCACCCGGACCATGCTGCCTACCGCCAGCAGGCAGATATCTTCTTCCTCGTAAATCCATTCGCTTTTCCCGTATTCGATGGGGAGCCGGAATTCCTTTAGCCCGTCGTAAGCCTCCCCCCTCGGATACCGCACCGCAATGGGGGCCCCGAAATCCACGGCATACTTAATCATATCGGAAAGCTCCCACTTATTTTTCGGCGCCATGATATGCATATTCGGAATGGAAGACAAATAGGACAGGTCGAAGATTCCCTGGTGGGTTTCCCCGTCGCTCCCCACCAGTCCCGCCCTGTCAATGGCAAACACCACCGGAAGGTTTTGGATACAGACATCGTGCAAAATCTGGTCATACGCCCTTTGCAGAAAAGAGGAATATACCGCCACAATCGGTTTCATGCCGCCGGCCGCCAGCCCCGCCGCAAACGTCACGGCATGTTCTTCCGCAATCCCCACGTCAAAAAAACGGTCGGGATACATGTTATGGAACCGTTTTAACCCTGTGCCGTCCGGCATTGCCGCCGTAATCGCCACCACTTTTTCATCCCGCTGCCCCAGCTTCGTCATAACCGTGGAAAAAATATCCGTGTAATTTGCCTTCGTCCGCGGATGGGCAGGCAGGCCCGTTTCGATTTCAAAAGGTTCCGCCCCATGGAACCTCGCCGGATGCCGTTCCGCCGGCACATAGCCTTTCCCCTTTTGCGTCAGGACATGCACGATTACCGCTTTTTTCACCCTTTTGGCTTCCTGCAGCACACGGATTAAATGCGGAATATCATGCCCGTCCACCGGTCCCAAATAAGTGATGCCCATATCCTCGAACATCATACCCGGAATGACCAACTGTTTAAAGCTGTTCTTGGCACGGCGGATGAACTTTACCATCTGGTCGCCGTATTTCGGCATATCCTTCAACGTATTGTATACCCCGTCCCGCAATCCCAGGTAACGGTCCGCCGTCCGGATGTTATTGAGGTATTTGGATACACCGCCCACGTTTTCCGAGATGGACATGTTGTTGTCGTTTAATACGATGATAAAATTGGTATCCAGCCTTGCCGCATTGTTTAATGCCTCATACGCCATTCCGCCGGTCAGGGAGCCGTCGCCGATGACCGATACCACCGTATGCTTTTCCCCTTTTAAATCCCGCGCCTTTACCAATCCCAGCCCCGCCGATATGGATGTGGAACTGTGGCCGGTGTCAAAGGCATCGCAGTTGCTTTCCTTGCGTTTGGGAAAGCCGCTCATGCCGCCGTACTTGCGCAGCGTCTCAAACCCGTCCCGCCGTCCGGTCAGTAACTTATGGGTATAGGACTGGTGCCCCACATCCCATATGATTTTGTCTTCCGGGAGATTCAGCGCCAAATGCAGCGCCATGGTAAGCTCCACCGCCCCCAGATTGGAGCCGAGATGCCCGCCCGTCACGCTGATTTTTTCAATTAAAAACTGCCGGATTTCCCCTGCCAGCGCCTCATAATCTTCTTCCCTGATATTTTTGATATCGTTTACCTGCGAAATACTGTCCAGTAGCATATCCATACCCTCTTTTTCCTGTTTTCCGTAACCGCACGCCCTTCCGGATGAGTCTTTCCGGCTTATTTTTCCCTGCCCGCCATTATTTTTCCCTGCCCACTAATTGAAGGACCAGTTCTTCCAGGAACTCATTCCGCAAAGAACGTAAAGAAAAAGAAGCCAAAATGGAAACGGCTTCCCCGGAAAGCCTTTCCACGTCCCGTTTTGCCTGTTCCATACCCTTTAACGTAACATAAGTGGTCTTATGGTTCTTCGCATCGCTTCCCACCGCTTTTCCGAGCACTTCCAAACTTCCGGTAACATCCAGGATGTCGTCCTGGATTTGGAAGGCAATGCCGATGTTATAAGCGCATTTTTCCATTTGGCGGACTGCCTCCCCGTCCGCCCCTGCCAGTATGGCACCGGTCATCATGGCGCTTTGGATTAACGCCGCCGTTTTATGCTCATGGATGAAAAGAAGCCCGTCTTCCGTCACCGGGCACCCTTTCATCTCCCGGTCTTCCGCTTCGATATCCGCCGTCTGCCCGCCGATCATTCCGTAAATACCCGCTTTCCCGGCAAACACGCCAAGAGCTCTTGCCACCCTGTCAGGAGCCTGCATACCGTCTGCGGTCCCGAAGGCTTTCACTGCCGTTTCAAACGCGTAGTTTAACAGCCCGTCGCCCGCCAACACCGCCATGCCCTCGCCGTATACCACATGGGTGGTCTTTTTCCCCCTCCGGTATTCATCGTTATCCATACAGGGAAGATCGTCATGTACCAGCGAATAGGTATGCACCATTTCCAGTGCGGCCATAAAAGGTTCCACTACTTCGCCCGATCCGCCAAACAGGCGGAAGGTCTCCTGCATCAGCATCGGGCGCAGCCGCTTTCCGCCTGCCAATATACTGTAATTCATGGCTTCCACCACCGTTTTTTGGTATCCCTTTTCTTCCGGAAGGTATTTTTTAATTACGGTTTCCACCTGCGCCGTCCTTGCCGCCAGTTCTTCCTTAAAATTCATCCGTCTGTCCATCCTCATTAATTTTCAGCACTTTCTTTTCCACAAGATCAATCCTGTCGTTACAGTCTTTCAGTATTTCCATTCCTTTCCGGTACACCCGGAAAGACTCCTCCAGCGTGATGTCCTCGGCTTCCAGCCTGGATATCATCTCCTCCAGTTCTTCAAAGGATTCTTCCAGGGTTGGTTCCCGGCCTGTCTGATTTTCTGTTTCTGTTTCATTTTCTGTTTCTATTTCATTTTCTGTTTCTATATCGATTTCTATGCCTGTTTCTCTGTCTGTTTCTATTTCGATTTCTGCCTGCATTTCCATCATCCTTCCCATCCGCATGAATCCGTTTGTGCGCGGGTCCGCATACCTGCTACTGCCACTCCACGCGCTCCTTAGCCACCGCCTCCGCCCGAATCAGTCCGTTCCTGACATGGATATCCAAAAGGCTCCCTGCTTCCACCTGATTGATATCGTTCACGGTCTTCCCTTCCGCATCCGCCACATAGGAAAATCCCTGATTGAGCTTGTCCAAGGGCGACAGCCCTTTCACCCGTTCAATATAAACTTCCAGTTTATGCCGCTTTTCCATTAGGAGCGCCTTCATGGCATTTTCCATCCGTTCTTCCAGCTTCATGGCATAAGTCCGCTTTTCCCGGATTCTGCCTGCCGGACTTAAATAGCGCAGCTTCCATCCGTAATTCTCCAGCCTGTCCCGGTACAGGCTTATCTTATTTCCAAGCAACCGTTCCATCGTATACCGGCAGTTTTCCATTTCCTCCTGCAGCTTGGCATACTCATACACTGCCAATTCCGCCGCTGCCGAAGGGGTAGGGGCACGCAAATCCGCCACATAATCCGCAATCGTCGTATCCGTTTCATGACCCACTGCGGAAATCACCGGAACCCGGCAGTCAAAAATTGCCTGCGCCACCGCTTCCTCGTTAAACGCCCACAAGTCTTCGATGGAGCCGCCTCCGCGCCCTACGATCATGACATCCACGCCATACCGTTCCAGTGTACGGATTCCTCTTACGATGGAAGGAGCTGCCGCATCCCCCTGCACGACGGCAGGATATAAAATAATCTGTACATAAGGATTCCTTCTGGACGCAATGTTGATAATATCCCTCACTGCCGCGCCCGTTGCCGCGGTCACCACCCCCAGTGTACGGATATATTTCGGAACCGGCTGCTTATAGAAAGCATCAAACATTCCCCGTTCTTCCAATTCCTTCTTAAGCTGTTCATACCGCTCATACAAAAGCCCTGCCCCGTCCAGCACGATCTGCTTTGCATATAACTGATATTTCCCGTCCCTTTCATAGACGTCCACCGTTCCGCCTACGACAACCTGCTGCCCCTCCTGCATCCGAAAAGCAAGACCGGAACGGTTCCCTGCAAACATCACACAGGAAATCGTTCCTTTCTCATCCTTTAACGTAAAATAAATATGTCCTGAGGAATGGTATTTGCAGTTGCTCACTTCCCCTTTCACGAAAAGTGACTGCAGCATAAAATCCTGCGCAAACATATTCTTAATATATGCATTCACTTGTGCCACGGTATACACATTCTGCTTCATTCCTATAACCATGCCCCCTGACCGGACGCGGGAAGCGTCTGCCCCTGCCGCCAATCCCGCGCAGTCCTTTACGCGAATTTCGCAAGCACCCCGTTGATAAAGGACGGGGAATTATCCTGCCCGAATTTCTTCGCCAGTTCTACCGCCTCGTTGATTGCCACGCCGGTAGGTATATCATCGTCATACTTCATCTCATAAACGGCAAGGCGGATTAATGTCAGGTCTACCTTCCCCATCCGCCCGGTTTCCCATCCCTTCGTTTCTTTATTAATCATCTCGTCAATGATGTCCAGTTTGGAAACAATGTCCCCGTATTTTGCGAGGATGTACTGCTCGTCTTTTTCGTCCGCTGCGTTTTCTTCTTCTTCAAAAAACAGCTTTTCCTGCTCCGGCATATCCTCCAAAGGATTAAATTCCACACGGAACAGCAGCTTAAAGATTTGCTCTCTCAGTTCTCGTCTTCCCATCTTTGCTTTCGTCCTATCTGTCCTTTAACATGTTCACCCCTGCAATCCGGATATTGACATCCGACACCTCCAGCCCGGTCATGTTTTCAATGGCATTCTTTACCTTCTCCTGCACTTTTTGGCTGGTTGCCGGAATATTGTAGCCGTATTCCATAATCAGCGCCAAATCCACCTTTACCACCTTATGAAATACTTCCACTTTCACGCCTTTTTTCAGGTTCTTCACGCCTACCTTGCTCATGAACTCATTCGGCACATTGCCGGCCATCGCCGCCACGCCGTCCACTTCCGCCGCCGCGATCCCCGCAATCATTGCCACCACGTCATCCGCAATTTTCACCGTTCCGATTCCTGCATCTTCCTCTGCGATCTGCGTACTTTTATCTAATTCTTTTTCTTTTTCCATTCCAAAACCTCCATTTTACTTACAAACCGTAAACACAACCTCATTTTTACCATGATACCAAAATTTCATTGGTTTGCATAGACCCATCTTTTCTTTTATTCATATTCATATATTCACATATCCACATATTCACAGTTCCGGTTCCTTACGCCGTTTCACAGCCAAAAGCTCAAACTCATCTGCTCCTCATTATCCGCATAGGCCACCACCCCGTCCGGGCTGTCCAAATAGCGGAAAATTTCCTGTTCTTCAATCAGGAATTCCCCCATCTGCCGGTAAACCGTCTCCCCGCTGCATTTTAAGGTCACATACGTGCTGCCTTTGGCATACTCCTTTTCAAAAAGTTCCCGCAGTTTTTCCTCATCCAGCGAAGTAAAATACGCCCCTTCCCTCACATAATAATTTGCCTCCATGGAAGTGCATTCCGGCAATTCCACCACATTTTCTATCGTGTGGGTCCTGCATAACTGTCCGGTAGTCACGAGGAGGTAATCATAGTTGATTGTCGGAAGGTTCTCCTGTCCGCCGTCTCCTTCCCCGCCGGAATCCGCATCTTCCACCATCCGGTAGGAAGCATCCCCCCACGTGGCATCCACATAATAGTATTGCCCGTCTATCCGCACCAAATTCCATGCATGTCCTTCGCCGTCCGATACCCTTCCGATGACAAGGGTGGAGAAAATATCCAGCTCGTTTAACAAATACTGCATTGCCTTGGCATACCCCTGGCAAACGGACTGCCCGTAGAGGAAGACGGAACAGATATTTTGGTTTTCCGCCGCTTCCGCATTGTATTCCGTATGGTCAATGATATATTCATAAACATATTTTACTTTTTCATATTCATCCGCATCCGCAGGAACGCCCGAAAGGCACGCCGACACGTATTCCCTGATCTTTTTCCGGTTTTCCTCCACCTCCTCCCGGTCCATATGGTACGTCCCGGTAAAAGTGATTTTTTTCAGTTCTTCCCCCAGCGTATACTTGGTAAACGTATAGCCGTCCACATAAAAGATTTCGGGATGGTCATTTAATACGCACTGGAACGCCTTTTCGATCTGCTCCGTATCCATACAGGAAATCCTTACGTCTTCCCCCCTGCCGCAGAGAATCTGGTAGATTTCCACATACACCAACTGCATGTCCCCGTCCAAACGGTCAAAATGGTAATTTCCTTCCTGCGCCGCAAGCAGTAACGGAAGTTTTTCCTCCGACAGTCCCACCGCCTCACGGGCAGTATCCTCTCCGGTTTCCTCCGCGCCGTTTTCCGCATTTTCCCCCGGAGCCTTTTCTCCCGCCACGGTGCTGCCGGAGACTTCCCCGGCAGGAAATTCATCCGGTCCGTCCCATGCGGCATCCGTTTCACGGTTCCCGCCGTCCGGTCCCTGTTCCGTGACGGAATCCTTTTCCTGCCGTCCGTCCGGGCTGCCGCTGCAGCCTGTCCCGGAAAGGAGCAGCAGGAAAAAACAAACGAGTATTCCTATTTTCCTTTTCTGTTTTCCCAACAATTAATCACGTCCAAACTCGGATAATATTAATCCTTCGTTTCTGTCCAGCGTCATGCCGATACTCCACTGGTTTACGAACAGAAGCAACGGATTGCCCTTCATGTCTTTTACTTTCTTCATATCGGAAGTACCTGTCAGCTTCATGATATCCATATCCTTGTTTTCCACCCAGCGGATATGCTCATAAGGAAGCGGCTCCAATTTAATTTCCACGTTATATTCATTTTCCAGTCTGTACTTAAGCACTTCAAACTGCAGGACGCCTACCACACCCACGATGATTTCCTCCATGCCCGTGTTGAATTCCTGAAAAATCTGTATGGCGCCTTCCTGTGCAATCTGCTCGATTCCCTTTACGAACTGTTTGCGCTTCATCGTATCGATTTGGCGTACCCTGGCAAAATGTTCCGGAGCAAAAGTAGGTATGCCTTCATATACAAACTGCTCCTTAGGCATACAAAGCGTATCGCCAATGGCAAAAATCCCCGGATCAAACACCCCTATGATATCCCCGGCATACGCTTCCTCCAAAATCTTCCGCTCGCTTGCCATAATCTGCTGGGGCTGGGAGAGACGCAGGTTCTTGCCGCCCTGCACATGTTTCACTTCCATGCTCGCCTCATATTTCCCCGAACAGATACGCATAAAGGCAACGCGGTCCCGGTGCGCCTTGTTCATGTTCGCCTGAATCTTAAACACAAACGCGGAAAACTGATTTTCCACCGGGTCTATCAATCCGGTATCCGCCCTCCGCGGAAGCGGCGTTGTGGTCATCTTCAAAAAATGTTTCAGGAAAATCTCCACCCCGAAATTCGTCAGTGCCGAACCGAAAAACACCGGCGTCAACTCCCCTGCCCGTATGACGTCCAAATCATACTCCGCACTGGCGCCGTCCAAAAGCTCGATATCCTCGTACAGCTTGTCCTTCAGTTCCCCGCCGATATATTCCGCAAGGCGCGTTTCTTCCGCCGCCGGAATCACGGTGGTTTCCCCTTCCTTCGTCCCTTTTTGGGTATCGGAATAAGTATATACGCATTTCTCCCCCCTGTCGTACACACCCTTAAACCCCTTACCGGAACCGATGGGCCAGTTCATGGGACAGGTAGCGATGCCCAGTTCCCGTTCAATTTCATCCAAAAGCTCAAACATGTCCCCCGCATCGCGGTCCATCTTATTGATAAAGGTAAAAATCGGAATTTTACGCATCACACAGACTTTAAACAATTTTCTTGTCTGTGCTTCCACTCCTTTGGAAGCGTCAATCACCATAACGGCGGAATCCGCCGCCATCAGCGTGCGGTAAGTATCCTCGGAAAAGTCCTGGTGCCCCGGCGTATCCAAAATATTGATGCAGAAACCGTCATATTCAAACTGCAAGACGCTGCTGGTTACGGAAATTCCCCTTTCCTTCTCAATTTCCATCCAGTCGGAAACCGCGTGGCGCGCCGTTGCCTTTCCCTTTACGCTTCCCGCCAGGTTAATGGCTCCCCCGTAAAGGAGGAATTTCTCGGTCAGCGTCGTCTTCCCCGCATCGGGATGCGATATAATTGCAAATGTCCTTCTCCTGTTTATTTCCTCTGCATAATTGCCCATGTATTTTTCCTCCCATGTCTTTTCTCCTGCATATCCTGCATTTCTTCCCGTAGATCCGATTCCCGGTCATCCCCGCCAAAGCACGGTTCATCCGGTATGTGCCCCAAGCAGCCGACTTCGCTGCCCGCATCTTTGCACGCCGGAGTCACGTCGGACCCACAGTGTATGGAAAAACGGAGCCGGATGTCCGGGAAGCGCCATGCTCCCCCGCATCTTCCGCCCCGGCTTCCACACCGTTAAGTATCATAAAATAAATCGGTTTCATCCGTATACCTCTTGCCTTCTTGCGTATCCCGTTTCCGGAAAACCCTGGCACTCCTGCCAAAAACATCAACGTTTAGTATTATAGCACATATCCGTTCCCAAAGAAACTCTTATTTCCTATTCCGCCGCCGTGGTACTGATAATGATGGTTTCCGGCGATACTCCCGTCTTCCTCGTAATAATATCCTCTATCTGTGCCCTTTGGGCCTCCGACAGCTCTACCGCGGCCACTACCACATCCACGCCCGTATCGCTAATGCTCACTACCACATCGGCAAATCCCTTGGATTCCAACAGGATTTCCGCAGCCGTCTCTTTCTCCGCAATATCCGTCAGGGCAATCATATTATCCACGGCTTCCTGCTTCTGGCTTTCCGTGATATTGGCATTGTTGATAATTTCCATCAGCATTTCCTTGTTCTTCGCCCTTGTCTGCTCCTTTAACAGTTTTGCCCCCGACAGGGAATTCATACCGGATGTGGACGTAAAAACCGCTTCCCCCGGCACTTCGCTGTCCGCAGGCGCCGTTTCCTCCACGTTTTCCGCCATTCCTTCATCCAGGTAATCGTCGGATAATACGCTGACATCCGTATCCAGGCTCTCGATATCCCCGTATTCCGTGGACTGCAAAATATCCTCATCGGAAATATCCAGCATTGCCGCCACATCCGTATCCGCCTCGTCACTAACCACCGTATCGCTGTCCACGGTCATGATGTCTTCTTCCGTAACCTTTGTACCCGCAAAATTCAGGTAGCCCGCTACTGCAATCATAATTGCCAGTGCGGTAATCATAATCTGATTTTTTTTAAGCATATTCTTCATGCCTCTTTCTCCCCTTCTTCTTATTCGGATTTCATTTTTACTACTTTAATTTTATTCGGCTCTATATCAAATAATGCCGCCACCGCTTCCGTAATATTTTTCCTCACCTCCGGCCGGTCTCCTCCCTGCGTGATTACCACCACACCCTCGATGACCGGCTGCAGGGTCTTCACCACATAGGGGCTGGAACTTCCATCACTTTCCTTTCTGTATACGGTTTCTTCCTCACTGTCCAATCCGCTGACGGTCCTGCTGCCGCCTTCCGAATCGTTCTCCATGGTATCGTTGCGCGTCTCCGGTTTATCCTTCGCCACTACCAGTTCCTTGGAAGTATTCACTGTAATCATGACCTTTACTTTGCCGGCACCTTCCATGGCTGATATTGCCTGTTCTAATTTATTCTCCATATAGCGTTCATATTCCTCTGCACTCCCAATTTTTTCTGTTTTTTCCGTTTTCCCACCGGTATCTGTCCATTCCGCTTCCCCGCTTTCTTCCATTGTATCCGTTTGGCTGTCCCATATACCGGACTCTGCTGTTTTTCCCCCGTTTTTTCCCGGAGTCGGCATGGCAATAACGAGCAGGAGGATTCCCGTAAGGATGCAAATAACAAACTGGTCTTTCCCCGGCTTTTTCCCTTCTTTTATTTTCCGCAGCATTCCCTGTCGCTTTTCCGTCCCCATGTCACACCTCCGTTTTAAGAATCCCCTGCTTTCATACAGTAACTTAGTACAGAACGGTAATTTTTATGTAATCCCCATCGGTGCCAAGCGCTTTGGCAAAAGCCTCCGCCATTCCCTCCGGCACATCTTTGGCTTGTCCCGGCGCCGCACCGGCACTTTCGCCGTCCCCGCTTTCCCATTCGATGTCCTGCCCCGTCTTTTGTCCGACGGTTATTTTCTCCACCCGGATTGCTCCGTTTTCCTCCTTCCCGCCCTCCCCCTGCCGTACCGCAACCGCTATTTTCGATGCGTCTTCCACCAATTCCACTTTTTCCACCGACATTCCGTAAGATGCCGCGGCATTTGCAAGCCGCTCCTTGATTTCCGCTTCCAGCGCCTTCTTTTCCGCTCCCGTTCCCACATTGATTCCGACGCCCGCTTCCATTCCGGTGCCCGCTTTCATTCCGGCGCCCGCTTTGATACCGCCGCCAATCTCTACCTGCGCATCCTGCATGGCGGTATCCAGCTCCCGCTTAAACCTTTGGATTTCCTCCCAAACCTGGGCGCGGTCCCCTCCCAGGAATACCGCCCTTACGGGCACGATAAACTGTGCCAGTATCATGATGCCGATTAACAGTTTTACATATTTTTCGTAAGTCTTTCCTGCCGTAAAATACATGAAACTTTGGGCACAGATAATAAAAATGCCCATACTTTTCATATAATCCAAAACAGTCCCGTCCGTCATGCCTGCCGTCCCCCTTCCTACGCCTTTCCCTGTCTTACCCGCATTGCGCCGTCCAAAAACTGCCCGTATCTTTACAGTTTCCCCGTCGTATAAGCCACGACGGCAATGACGATTAAGAACAGGGCGACTGCCGTAAACGCCGTGCGCAGCAGCAGCAGACTGCCGTCCCCCACCCTGTCGGTACATCCGGTAATCCGTTTGTCGCTGACGATTCCCGCCAGGGCGGCGCTCCCCTTCATCATACAGGCAATCAAAAGCAGCTTCGCAAGCGGTGCCAGACAAATGCCGAGCAAAAGCAGCAGGAGGAACAGGCCAATGCTGTTTTTAATCAATACCGCCGACCCCAGCACCATTTCCGTCACACCTTCCGCCAAATTTCCGATTCCCGGTATCACCGAAATTGCTTTTTTCACCGCCGTTCCCTGCAGGGAATCCAAAACCGGCGTAATCATGGACTGGAACAGGCTTAAGGAGGTCACTACCCCCAATGCCACTTTTAACCCCATCCCGATTCCTTTTTTCAGGCATTCCAAAAGAAGCGCCAGCCTTTCTTCCGCCCATATGCCGTTCATCAGCGCAAGCAGCACATAGCTGTAAATTAACGGCAGGAGTACGGACGACAGGAGCCGTTCCACCCCGTATGCCAAAAAAAGCATGAACTGGTAATAGACCGCCGCCGATGCCGCCCCCGATGCCGCCCCCACCGCCATGAAATAAGTGGGGATGAACATCTTAATAAACAGCACAATGTTTTCCACCGTCTGGGCCGCGATTCCCGCCGCCGCCGAAAATGCCTTCATCAATACCGCCATCAGCAGCAGGTACAGGAAATAAAAGCTGATATCCGCAATCTGGTGGTTGGGAAACATATCGGAAAAGTTGGAAAACAGGGCGGAAACGATACCCAAAACCAATACGGCGGCAAAGATATGCTTTAACCCCGACACCTCCGCCGCCAGCTTTCCTTTCGCACCGTCCCACAGCAGCCCTACCGCCTCCCCAATGTTTCCCCTCAGGATGCAGTCCAGCATCCCCTGCATGTCCCATTCATAATCCGGCAGCATGTCCTCCAGGCTTCCTGCCATTTCTTCCAAACCGTATTGTCCCCATACGCTTTCCATCCCAATGCTTTCCATTCCCATGTTTTCCGTTCCCGTGCCTTCCGTTCCCATGTCTTCCCTTCCCGCGCC
>CANTGP010000008.1 GCA_947653315.1 uncultured Lachnospiraceae bacterium | reverse complement strand
TTGTAACTCTTTCATCACTGTTCCAACTGAAACAGGCTTCCGCATCATCAAGTGTAATCGGACGCAAAATTAACCTGTCTGTTTCAATAACGGGTTCCTTACCCATATCAATCCCTCCGCTAAATTCCGATTATAATTTAATAATATCTAAGGAAAACATTAATTGTATTATATCTTCCCAAATCACATAAAACATTATAACACATTATATACGGAAATTGTGAACCGATTAAGCGCTCCCCTTTTTCCGTAACCAGCAGGAAACAGGCGCGGAGCGCCATATGCGGTTTCCGCTGCCGTCCTGCCGGGGGGCGTTCCCCTTCCGTGTTTTTCAAATCCTGTTCAAAAAAACGGAGATATTTCTTATTGATTTTCCCGGATGATTTATGGTCGTTCCAGGCGGCGTTGTCTGACGAACGAAGTGAGGAGTTTCGCCGCCGTTGACCATAAATCATATGGGGAAAGCAATTAGAAATATCCCGTTTTTGCAGTCAGGATTTGAAAAACACGGAAGGGGAACGCCCCCCGGCAGGACGGCAGCGGAAACCGCATATGGCGCTCCGCGCCTGTTTCCTGCGTCCGCCCTTCAAGCCTATCCGCCCCTTAAGCCTTCTTCCGCTCCTTCACCTTCACAAACACCGCCTGCAACACGATAAAGAAGCACAGCAATACCGCCGTCACGATATTCGCCCAGGCGCCGATGAGCTGTCCGTGGGTCTGTACCAGTTTGGAAATCGTACCGTTAATCAATACGCCGAACAGCGACCCCGCGACATTTCCCACACCGCCGGTCAACAGGGTACCGCCGATGACCGCCGATGATATGGCGCTCATTTCCAGCCCGGTTGCCTGTGTGGTCGTTCCCGACATGGTGTTAAGGCAATAACAGATGCCTCCGATGGATGCCAGGAAACTGGACAGTACATATGCCTTTAACGTTACTTTTTTCACGTCCAGTCCCATCAGCGTCGCCGACTGCTGGTTGCCGCCTACCGCGTAGATACTGCGTCCGAACCGCGTATAGCGGAGCATCAGGAACACTGCCAGAACTACCAATAATGCCACAATCACCGAAACCCTGACATACGGAATCTGGGGAATCCCCTTTTTGTTCACGTATGCGCCAATCCCGAAAGGCATTTCGATTTTAAAACCGGACAGTTTCGTAAAGAACGGGTCGCTGGTGATGCTCACCTGCTCGGTACAAATGACCGCCGTCATACCCCTGGCAAAGAACATTCCTGCCATTGTTACGATAAAGGGCTGTATCTTTAAGTAGGCAATCAGCCATCCCTGCACCAAACCGAACACAAGACCTACCACCAAAACCAACAGCATCAGCGCCGGACTGCCCCAGCCCCAGCGTTCGATTCCCACGGCGATAATCATACAGTCCATGGCGACCACACTGCCCACGGAAATATCGATACCGCCCGTCAGCATGACGCAGGTCATGCCGCTGGCAAGACAAATCAGTCCCGCATTGTCAATTAAAATAAACAGGAACGTCTGCAGACGGGTAAAGCCCTTATCCGCATACACCACGCATCCGCCGATGTACATCAGCACGAACAATACAACGGTGATAATCAGCAACAGGTTATTACTGTTGATTTTCAGCTTTTTGTTTTTCATGACCTCGCCTCCTTTGCTGCCAGTTTCTTTGCGGACATTTTTTTGAAGTATTCTTTCACCGGCTCCGCCTGGATTACGACAATCAGGATTACGACAATCGCCTTAAACACCGGCGCCTGTGCGGAGGAAACGCCCAGCGCGTACAGTGTGGTGGTTACGGACTGGATGGTATAAGCGCCGATAATGGAACCCGCAAGGTTGAATTTACCGCCGCCAAGGCTGTTCCCGCCAAGCGCAACCGCAAGAATGGCATCCAGCTCCATGTTCAATCCGATATTATTCGTATCCGCAGAATAAATACGGGACGTTGCCACCAAACCCGCAATCCCTGCGCACAGACCGCAGATGACATAAGTTAACAGGATTATCTTTGAGGAATTAAAACCGGAAATCCTCGCCGCCTTTTTATTGATGCCGACACCCTGGATAAACGTGCCAAGGGCGGTAAAACGCAGTACCAAAGAAGCGATTAAAATGCAAACCGCCGCGATGATGATGGGCGTCGGAATGATTCCCACATAGGAACCGAATATTTGGAAAGAGGGTACGCGCACATATACGATTTGGCTGTTGCACAAAAGCAGGCCGATGGCGCGCCCCGCCGACCATAAAATCAAAGTGGCAACCATGGGCTGTATGTTCAGGTAAGCCACCAAAAAGCCGTTAAACAATCCGCAGACGCACGCAATGCCGACACCTGCCAAGAGTCCCACCCAAAGAGGGCTTGCATATTCGGATACGTTTGTTACGCCGTATCCCGCCAGCAGCATACAGCACAGACCGCCCGAAAGACTCATGACGGAACCCACGGAAATATCCGTCCCCGCCGAAGACGATACCACAAGCGTCATACCAATGGCAAGAATCGCCACCTCACTCCCCCTGTTCAGGATATCAATGAGACGCCCGAACAGTACACTGCTGCCGCCCGTAATCGGACGGATGGTGATACTGAAAAAGGAAAACGGCGGATTCCCGCTGGCAATATCATAAACCACATTAATCAGTATTACGAGAATCATACTGAAAATCGGCAAAAACAATCTTTTCTTCGTAATGTCCTTTAACTTACCCATTCGCTCCACCTCCCGCTATTGCTTTCATGACACCTTCCTGCGACATTTCGTCCGCATTCAGCTCCCCTACTTTTTCACCGTCGCGCAGCACCGCCAAACGGTTGCAGGTACGGAGCATCTCCTCCACTTCGGAGGAAATGAAAATCAGGCTCTTGCCCTCGTCCGCCAGCTTAATGACCAGCTTTTGGATTTCCGTTTTCGTTCCGATGTCAATTCCCCTCGTCGGTTCATCCAGTACGAGGAAGTCCGGATTGGTCGCCAGCCACCTCGCCAAAATGACTTTCTGCTGGTTACCGCCGGAAAGCTGTTTGATTAACGTTTCCCTGGTTGCCGTCTTGATGCTCAGCATTTCTATGTATTGGTCCGCAATTTCGATTTGTTTCGCCATGGGGATGCGTTTGAAGATTCCCAGCTTCGCCTGCATGGCAAGAATAATGTTCTCACGCACCGACAGGTCCCCGATGATGCCTTCCGCCTTCCGGTCGTCGGGAAGAAGACCCATACCCAGGTTCATGGCATCCAGCGGACTCTTAATGTTCACTTCTTTCCCGTCCACTTTAAGGGTTCCGCTCTGTGCCCGGTCAGCCCCGTAAATGACGCGGGCGAGTTCGCTTCTTCCGCTTCCGAGAAGCCCGGTCAGCCCCACCACTTCCCCTTTGTGGATATCCAAGTTAAAGGGCTTAATCTTGCCCGCATGGCCCAATCCTTTTGCTTCGATTTCCAAAGGCGCATGGGACATGTCCTTCTCGCCCTCCGGCTTAATGGATGCCAAATCGTCAAAATCCTTGCCCATCATGGCCGCCACCAGTTTCACCCGGGGCAGTTCCTCTACCGTATATTCCCCTACCAGCGTCCCGTTACGCAGTACGGTAATACCGTCGCACACCTCGTATACCTGTTCCAAAAAGTGGGTAACGAACACGATGCCTACTCCCTGCTCCCGCAGCCTGCGCATCATTTTAAACAAAAGGCTTACTTCGTGGTCGTCCAGGGAAGACGTGGGCTCATCCAAAATCAAAACCTTGCTTTTCATATCGACAGCACGGGCTATCGCAATCATCTGCTGCAATGCCAGTGAATAATTTTCCAAATTCTGTGTTACTTCTATGTCCAAATCCAAATCACGCATCAACTGTGCCGCCATTTCATTCATTTTACGGCGGTTGACCGTTCCGATTTTTGTCAAAGGCTCCCGTCCGATATACAGGTTTTCCGCAACGGACAGGTTCGGGCATAAGTTTACTTCCTGATATACCGTGGAAATTCCCTTTTTCTGGGCATCCAAGGTATCCTTATTGACAATGGGACCCTCAATACCGTCCACATGGATTTCCCCGGCTTCAAACTTGTTTACCCCCGTCAGGCATTTGATCAGGGTGGACTTACCAGCCCCGTTTTCCCCCATCAGCGCCCGGATTTCCCCCTTGCGCAACGTAAAATCCACATTGTCCAGGGCCTTTACCCCGGGGAAAGTCATGCATATCCCCCGCATCGTTAAAACGATATTTTTCTCCATCCTTGACCTCCTCCATTCTCACTATTTTCTGAAAAAGCAGGGAGGGAACCCGCATTCCAGGAATCCCTCCCATACCTTCTGTCCAATATTAGTATGCACGGCCTGCCAATATTTCTTCTGTCATTGTCGTTGCGTACTGGCTGGTGATGCCGGGCGCCACAAACGCTTCGTCGTTAACCAGTGTAGTAGCTTCAAATGCGGAACCGGAGTTCATCGCCTGAATAACGGATGCCACAACATCTGCCTGAATCGGGTTACATTCCACGTTGCAGTTAATCTTTCCGTCCAACGTGTACTGCAGACCGTCATGGGTTGCATCGAAGGAAATCAGGATTACGTCGCCGTCCACACCGTAGGTAATGCCTGCCGCATCCATGGCATCCATTGCGCCGTATGCTTCGTTATCGTTCTGGCATACCACTACGTTGAACTGTCCTTCGTAAGACTTAATGAAGGATTCCATTACTTCCTGTCCGCCTGCCTGTGTGAAGTCACCGGACTGGGAATCAAGGATTTTCCACTCGCTGTGGGAAGCAGCCACTTCGTTAAAGCCTTCGGAACGTCCCAGTGCGGCGGATGCGCCAACGGTACCTTCGATGACAAGGATGTTCGCTTCTTTGCCGTCCAGGTATTCCGCCAGCCAGTTACCTGCCGTCACGCCTTCGTTCTTGGTATTGGTTCCTACCCATGCGTCATACATGGAAGCGTCCGCATCGATTTCACGGTCCGCGATGATTACCGGGATTCCGGCATCCTTTGCTTCCTGGAGAACGGTATCCCATCCGGCGGTTTCAATCGGGGCAATTACGATATAGTCCAACTCCTGGCCGATGAAGTTACGTACTGCTTCCAACTGTGCCGCATTGTCGTTATCGCAGTCCACCAACTGTAATTCATAGCCGTTTTCCGCCGTAAACGTATTCTGGTAATTCTGCGTGTTTGCGGTACGCCAGTCGGATTCGTGTCCGACCTGGGCATAACCTACGCTGATGGTACCGCCCGCCGCCGCATTGTCTGCCGCCGCTTCCTCTGCCGGAGCCGTTTCCGCCGGCGCTGCCGCTTCTTCTTTGGGCGCAGGTTCCGCCGGTGCTGCCGTATCCGCTGCCGGAGCCGTTTCCGCCGGTGCCGCTGCCGGTGTATCACCGCCGCCGCATCCTGCTACGGTAGCCGCAACCATTGCCGCTGCAAACAATACTGCCAATTTTTTTCTTAACATCTTAATATCCTCCCTTTTCTTTTTTCTTATTGCTGATAAGTCTACTTTATACGATAGAACGCCTTTCCTTCAATGTTAAAATCTTCCGTTTCCTTAAGTTCGTCGGGCTTGACAATACAAGTTTGTTTTATTCTCTCATTTCATAATACAAGTTTGTTCCAAAGATTTGTTTTCTTATTTTTTGTTAAGAATTTTACGATTTTTATATATTATTATACTTATTTATAGTTATTTTTACGTATTTCCTGTCTTTTTGCCCTTGTGATTTTATCCTTCCGTTCATAATTTATTCATTTTTCCATATCAGTTTGTTAATTTTTTATTCCCGCATGGATAAAAATATACCAACCCAAAAAAGAAAAGTTAAATTTATCCCTTTTTGCGGATAGATTTTGCCGCTATAATAAAAGGCGGAAAGCACACAAAAAACGGAAAAAGGAGACCCCATGGCTGTCAAATATATGGATTTAGCAAAATCGCTGCGGGAACAGATTTTGGAGCATACAGGACACGGCATTTACAAACTGCCGTCGGAAAACGAACTATGCCGGAGATACGGTTTCAGCCGTCAGACGGTAAGACAGGCGCTACGCCTGCTGGAAGAAGAAGGTTTAATCGAAAAAAGACAGGGAAGCGGCTCCTTCGCCACGGGTCTCGCTTCGGGCTCCAACGAAATCGCCGTCGTCGTTTCGGAGGAGGAAGAATATATCTACCCCTCGCTGATTGCCGACATAAAATCCGCCCTGGGACACCGCGGATATTCGGTACGGCTGTTTTCCCACCACGGCCAGGTGGCGTCGGAACGCCGGATTTTAACGGAGCTTTTCCGCCTCCCCATCCGCGGCCTCCTCATGGAAGGCTGCAAAACCGCCCTGCCCAATCCGAATCTGGATTTGTACGGGCGTCTGCGGGAACAGGGCATTCCCGTCCTGTTCCTTCACGGCAGCTATCCGGCAGATTCCCAGGGCTGTCACGTAAAAAGCGACGATTATTACGGCGGCTACCTTTTGGGAAAACATTTTCTCCAAAACAACCATAAAAACATCGCGGGCATCTTCAAACTGGACGACATGCAGGGGACGGAACGTTACCGGGGTCTGTCTGCCGCCCTGCGGGATTTCGGGGCGGAACTTCCGGACGAACGGATTTTATGGTACACCCAAACGGAATTAACCGCGCTGGAACGCAAATCGGATACCCTGTTCCTGACCGCCTTCCTCCACCGCCGGCTCAAGGACTGTTCCGCCGTGGTCTGCCACAACGACGAAATCGCCTATTGGCTGGTTAAGGAATTAAAATACGCAGGCATACAAGTGCCTGCGAATCTTTCCGTCGCCGGTTTCGACAACAGTTATCTCTGTGAAATATCCCCGGTCCGGCTCACAACCCTCTCCCACCGGAACCATGAAATGGGAAACACCGCCGCCCAATGCCTGCTGCGGATGATTCAGGGCATCCCCGCCGCCTCCCTGGAACTGCCTTGGCGGCTCGTCCGCCGGGAAAGCGACGCTCCCTGCTGAATATATATGAATATATATAAATATATAAATTTACCCTTTTGCACCGGTACGGTATTCGCGGGGCGTGCAGCCCTGCGTCTTCTTAAACACGAAACTGAAATAATGGGGGTCCTTAAATCCTACTTCCGCCGCGATTTCGCCGGAATGCTTTTCCGTCCCCCGCAGCAGCTTTTTCGCCGCCTCCATCCGTTTCTGCGTCACATATTCGGTAAACGTGGTCTTCTTTTCCTGACTGAACAGGGCGCTTAAATAGTTGGCGCTGACATTTGCCGCCTGCGCCGCCGCATTTAAGGAAAGGGCTTCCTGCGCAAAATTTTCCTCAATGTAATCCAGCGCCTTTTGGATGATTTTCTTCCCCTGGCTGTCCCTTTCCCGGCTGCCCAGCTCAATGGCCTTTCCGAGAAGACTCATCATGTAAGGTTTCATGTCCTTCCCGTCCAGGCTTAAATTCTGCACCTTATCCGTCCATGCGTTCCCCAAAAGCTCATCCTGGGTAAAACCAAGCGATTCCGCATAAGCAATGGCCGTAAAACGGATACTGAGCATCAGGTAATCGCGGAACAGTTTGGAGCGGAGCGCGTCCTTTTGGCTCTCCAGGTAACTGTCCACAAAGTCTTCCAGCTCATCCTGTTGCCCCCGCATCAGGAATCCCTTAATGATTTCCGGGTCCGTTTTGGCAATGTCCACGCCGCCCAGTCCTCCTTCTTCCTGTCCGTGGTTATCGTTCTCCGCCCCGCGGTACGCCAGTACATGTTCCCTCGGCTTTAAAAAACGGTAAGAAAGCGTATGGTTGACCCTGTTATAACATTCGGGCAGGAGGCTGACACGCTCCACCGGATCGCCCACCGCAAGATACCACTCCACATCCGGCTCATTGCAGATACGGCTGATATTGTTCACGCACCTGTTTTTCAGCTCCTCCATCTGCTGCATCTCGCCCTTCATCAAAATGCCGTAGGTAGTAATATTCCAGCGGAAAACGAGATATTCGGGATAACGCATGAAATAATGCATCAATTCCTCCTGTTTCCGCTCCGCCAGCCCAAGGTCTTTCCCCCCTCCTTCCGGGTTTTTTTTCTCCCAAAGGCTCACCATGGCAAGGTTATAGCAGGCAGCATCCAGCTCCAATGACAATTTCTGCGCTTCTTCATATATTTCCTGTACCGCCAAATGACCGCCGAACAGCTTTTCAAAAAAATTCCGGCGGGAAAACTGCTCGTATTCCTGCATTTCCTTCCGGAACTTTTCGATATAGTTTTCCTGTTCCCGTTCACTCTCAATCTTCCCCCGGATTTCCTGCAGCACTTTCTGCAGGTTCATCCTTGTCACCGGTTTTAAGAGGTATTGCTCCACACCGACGGAAATCGCCTGACGGGCATACTCAAAATCATCGTACCCGCTGATAATGACGATTTTTGTCTGCGGAAATTCCTGGCTGACCATACGGCTCAGCGCCAGCCCGTCCATGAACGGCATCTTAATATCCGTAATCAGCACATCGGGGCGCAGCTTACGGATCAGCGGCAGCGCCATTTCCCCGTCGCTGGCTTCCCCCGCAAACTGGTACCCGTACTGCTGCCACGCAATATTGTCCCGCAGTCCTTCCCTTACCACGCTTTCGTCTTCCACCAAAAATACTTTCAGCATGTTCAATAGCTCCTGTCATCCATGTATTTCGACACGTTTTCCATCGTAAACACTTTTTCTTCCACCACGTATGCCTTTTCCACTTTCTCCCCCCGCTCCAGTATACCGATTACCTCAGCCAAGTACTCGCCCTGTTCCGGGTTGCATTCCACGTCCACGGCAATCTGCCCCGTTTCCACCATGCGCAGGGCATCCTTCACGGCATCGAAGGACAGGATGATGATACCGCCGTCCCTTCCCACTTTCCTTCCGCTCTCCTCTATGGCTTCCACCGCCCCGAACGTCATATCGTCGTTCTGCGATACCACCACATCGATATCGGGATACTTTTCCAGGAATTGCTCCATAACCTCTTTCCCCTTTGCCACGGTAAACTCCCCGCTCCTCTGCCCCAAAATGTGCCAGTTCACATACCGGTTGGCAATCTCCGCAAAGCCGGCGCTTCTTCCCCGCTGGGAGGAAGAACTCAGCGTTCCCTGCAGGACCACGATATTAATGTCTTCTTTCTGCCTTCCCGCCATCTTCAGGTATTCCTCCAGCCACCTTCCGGCTTTCCTGCCTTCCTCCTCCGTATCGGGCCCAATCCAGGTGGTATAGAGGGAATCGTCCTCCACGTCCACCATACGGTCCATAAGGATTACGGGAATCCCCGCCTCTTTCGCCTCCGCCAGCACCGTATCCCATCCGCTTTCCGTCACGGGGGAAAATACGATATAGTCCACCCTTTGGGAAATAAAACTGCGCAGCGCCTTAATCTGATTCTCCTGCTTCTGTCTTGCATTGTCAAAAATAAGGAAATAGCCGTTTTCTTTCGTCAGCGCTTCCTGAATGGACGCGGTATGCGCCGTCCTCCATACGGATTCGCTGCCAATCTGGGAAAATCCCACCACCACCAGATTGCCGTTTTCTCCCCCGTATTCATCCCCTTTTGCATCTTCCACCGATACGCTGCTGAAAATACCGCAGCCGCAGGTAAAAGCCAGCAGGAACAGGCACAATACCGCGCTCCCCAGCCTGATTATCCTGTCCAATCGCCGATTCATACGTTTTTTAACCATTTTCCGTTTCCTCCCGTGCCGGATCTTCCAGCCGTTGTGAGGGAATCGTAATGTCAACCCGGGTTCCCTCCCCTTTTACCGAATGGATTTCCATACCGTACTGCATACCGAAATTCATGCGGATACGTTCGTTCACATTCGCCAGCCCGAATCCCTTTTCCGTTTCCTTGCAGGGACGGGCAATCTCCTCCCGCAGTTTTTCCAGTTCAGCCGCATCCATCCCCACACCGTTATCCTCTACCGTGAAATGAATGCAGTCCCCTTCCTTCCTGCCCTCTACCGTGACTTTCCCCTTGGCGCGCTTATACTTAATGCCGTGATAGAGGGAATTTTCCACCAACGGCTGCAGCGTCAGTTTTAAGATGCGGTAATCATAAATTTCAGGGGAAATATGAATCCCAAAATCCAGAATATCCCGGTAACGCACCTGCTGGATTTCCAAATAACTGCGGATATGCAGTTCTTCTTCCCGGATGGTAATGGATTCCTTTCCCTTGCTGAGTACCAGCCGGAAAAATTCCGAAAGCGATACGACCATGCTGACCGCCCGGTCCGTATCATTTCCCTCAATCAGCCATATAATGGTGTCCAGCGTATTGTACAGGAAATGGGGATTAATCTGTTCCTGCAAAAGCCGCAGCTCGGCATGGCGCATCTTCCGTTCATCGTCCTTAATCTGCTTCACCATTATTTCCAGCTTTTCCGTCATATTGTCCACGCTGTCCGACAGGATGCCGATTTCATCCATGGTGTTAATCCTCGCCCGCACGTTAAAATCCCCGTTGGAAATCTGTCCCGTAATGCGGCAGAGTTTTTCCAGGGGATTGGTAATGCTTTTCAGCAAAAGGAGCGTAATGGCGACGACCAAAGTCACGATAGCCGCCACAAGCACCATGCAGAGCATGATAAAGGAGCTGACCTGCTTGTTCAACTGCGCGCTCAGCCGTTCGATGCTTCTGGTTTGGTAATAAATATAATACTGGATATCGTCCTGAATCAGTTCGGTCAGGATGTAAATATTGTTGTCCAGCATCTTGACGTTTTCGTCGTACCTGCCTCCCTGTTCCACGTTGATGCGGATATCGTCCACCCGGTCTTCCAGCGTATCGATATTCCGCAGCAGACTTTGCAGCCATACGCGGCTCTCCCGGTCCGTGGTAATCCCCATCAGGTTCGTAAACTCCGCCCTCAGTTCTTCGATGAGGGAATACGGGTTTTTTAACGACACATCCTCATGGATGTTGTCAAAGGATACGTATCCCACCACCAATTTGTAAATGCTCTCATCCATTTCATCCTTAAAATCCAAATTATAATTATTCGCCACCGTCATATTACTGACAATGCTGTCATAAACATTCCGGTAATCCACCAGCGCGGCAATCAGGTATATGGCGATTCCCAACAGGGGAACCATCGCCGTCACCACTAACGCCAGCATTTTCACCCGCAGGGGATACTTAATTTTTCCGGTTTCCCGTTGCCCCTCCATCGCTTCCCCCTTCCTTAATTCCCCCGCCGCGCGCCCCGTGCGCCGCTTACGGTCCTTCCTGTTCCAATGTCTTTACCGAATCCCTCACCACTACGCAGGCATCAAACTCATAAGTGGCGTCGAACGCCGGATTCCCGATCATCTGTAACAGATTGAGCGCAGCCTTCTCTCCCAGCCTGTCCATGGGATGCGGCACGGAAGTCAGCGCCACGTCGCCCAGCACCGTCAGTTCGGAATCGTCGATACTGACCACGGAAATCTGGTCCGGAACCCGGATTCCGTCCTTTGCCAGTATTTCCACCAAATCAAAGGCGATTTGGTCATTGTAGCATACCACTGCCGAACAGCCGCGGAACCTGCCCATAATCAGGCTCCTGCTTTCTTCCAAATTCTGCATTCCCACCGTGTCCACCCAAAGGATACAGGAATCATCCATTTCCATGCCCGCTTCCGTCAGCGCCTCCAAATATCCGGCATACCTTTGGTGTCCCTGCCCGTCATCCAGTTTAAAAATCCCCCCGATTTTCCGGTGCCCCCGTTCGAGCAGGTGTTTTGCCGCACAGTACCCTGCCATCTTATCGTTTAACGATACATGGGGAATCGGAAGCAGCGGATAATAGCTGTTAATAAAAATAACCGGGATGCCCTTTGCCTGCAATTTTCCATACAAAGACAGATTCGGATTCGGAATACCGCTTTTTACCGTCTCCATAATTACACCCGCAACTTCATCCCGGCTCAAAATATCTTCCAATATTGTTTTTTCCCTGCCGATTTGGTTATTGGTAAACGCAATCTGCACGGAATACCCGTTTTCAAACAGTACATTTTCAATCCCCTGAATGGTTTTGGGGAAAATATAGCCGTCCACATAGGTAGTCACCACGGAAATCCGCGTCTTATTCCTAAGGTTTGTCTGGCGCCTGTCATTAATATAGGTACCGCTGCCCTGCCTGCGGATAAGCACACCGTCATTCTCCAGTACGCTTATGGCATGGCGTACCGTCTGCCTGCTCAGACCAAACATTTCCTTTAATTCGTTTTCCGAATACATCTTCTGTCCCGGCTGGAATTTCCCCGCTTCGACCTGTTCCCGTATCCAATTGACCAGCTCCATATATTTCGGTTGATTTTTCCCCACTATTTGTTTCGGGCAGCCTAAAATAAGCTGCCCGCCTCCTTATCCCGTATTTGTTATGGGAAACGCCATACCTTTTTCCTATTGGCGCTTCTTATTTGCTGCTCTTTCTCTTGGATAAGATATCTACCGTTACGGCGCCCAAAAGAACCGCGCCTTTTACGATTTTCTGGATATCCGTGGACCAGCCGTACAGGGACATACCGTTGTTGAGGATACCCATGATGAATGCCCCGACTACCGCGCCCATAATCGTACCTGCGCCCCCGGCTACTGCCGCACCGCCGATATAACAGGAAGCGATGGCATCCATTTCAAATCCGTCGCCTGCCTTCGGTGTGGAAGACCCGTTACGGGAACAGAGAACGATACCTGCTACCGCACTTAAAATACCCATATTCGTATATACCCAAAAGAATACTTTCCTCGTATCGATACCGGAAAGCCTTGCCGCTTTCGCATTGCCGCCAAGCGCGTATATCTGCCGTCCGGCTACCGTCTTGCTCGTAATGAATACGTAAATCCCTACCAGTACCACCATAATGACAAGTACAAACGGAAGACCGTTATAGCGTGACAGCTTGTAGAAGAAGAACCATACGATAAACATTAATACCGCCAGTTTCAAAACCACCTGCCACA
Organism: uncultured Lachnospiraceae bacterium; assembly: GCA_947653315.1. Taxonomy (GTDB): domain Bacteria; phylum Bacillota; class Clostridia; order Lachnospirales; family Lachnospiraceae; genus Kineothrix. The sequence goes on along the minus strand of CANTGP010000008.1, from coordinate 5,905 downwards.
TAGGATTTAACGGAAAATCATATTTTTTCTTTGTAGCAATGTTTTTCATCTCCGCAATGATTAACAATGCCGTCACAATGGCAGCCACGATAATGCTGACCAAATCCATCGTACCGTCCCCAAACGGAATCTTCACCGTGGGCAGGAAACCTGCTCCTATGTAAACAAAGTCTGCCGCAAAGGGACCCTTGGTCTGTGCATGAAGCATGGTATACGTAAGACCGCGGCCCATCAACATGGTTGCCAGCGTTACCACAAAAGGAGGTATGGTCAGGTATGCGATAAAGAATCCCGCAAACATACCGACCAAAAGTCCGATGACAAGCGCCGCCAAAATGGCAACCCACATGTTCATCTTGTAATCCACCAGCATAATACCTACCGTAGCGCCTGTCAGGGCGACCACGGAACCTACGCCCAAGTCCACGTTACCGGTTAAAACGCAAAGCAGCATACCTACCGCAAGAATTACCACATACCCGTTCTGCATGATCAGGTTGTTGATATTGGCGGGAGATAAATTCTTCCCTCCTGTCATTATAGCAAAAACCACGTAAATTGCAATAAGGGCAAGAAACATACCGTACTGTTTCATGTCGAGATTCACTACTTTCTTCTTATTCATGTTTACCATCCTTTCTGTTATGAGCCATAATACATTGCATAATCCTTTCCTGTGTCACTTCCTCTTTGCCCAGTTCCCCGGCGATTTCGCCCTCGTTAATGATGTATACCCTGTCGCAGGTACCGATGATCTCAGGCATTTCGGAAGAAATGACGACCACTGCCTTACCGGCTTTCGCAAGTTCGTTAATTACACAATAGATTTCATACTTCGCACCTACGTCAATACCACGCGTAGGCTCATCCAGGATCAGTACGTCCGGTTGTGTCAGCATCCATTTCGCCAATACCACTTTCTGCTGGTTCCCGCCGGAAAGCGACCCTACCGTCTGGTTGATGGAATTCGCCTTCACATTAATCCTTTTCTTATATTCCTCCGCCGCGACGATTTCGTCGTTGCTGTTGACCACGCCGTTTTTGGAAAAGAAATTCCGAAGCGCCGCCATCGTCATGTTCCTCTTGATATCGTCAATCAGCACCAACCCGTAATTCTTACGGTCTTCGGATACGTACGCCAGTTTGTTGTCAATGGCGTCCCTTACGTTTTTAATATGTACCTCTTTTCCGTTGATAAAGAGACTGCCGGAAATTTTCTGCCCGTAAGATCTTCCAAAGATACTCATGGCAAGCTCGGTCCTTCCGGCCCCCATCAGTCCGGCAAGCCCGACCACTTCGCCCGCCCTCACCTGAAGGTTTACATTCTTAATCATCTGCCGTTCGCCGTCATCCGGATGGAACACATTCCAGTTCTTTACTTCAAAAATGGTCTTCCCTATCTTAATGCCTTCCCTGACCGGGTAGCGGTTGGTAAGCTCCCGCCCTACCATTCCCTTGATAATCCGGTCCTCGGAAAAGTCGTCCTTTCCTTTTTCCAATGTTTCGATGGTATGTCCGTCACGGATTACGGTAATGGAATCCGCTACATAACTGATTTCGTTCAGCTTATGTGAAATAATGATGCTCGTAATCCCCTGTTTCTTCAAATCCAGCATAATTTCCAAAAGCTGGGCACTTTCCTCGTCGTTCAGCGCCGCCGTAGGCTCATCCAAAATAAGCAGTTCCACTTTCTTTGCCATAGCCTTTGCAATTTCAATTAACTGCTGTTTCCCCACTCCCAAACTTCCTACCGGAACGTTTACGTTTTCGTCGCCCAAACCTACCTTCTCCAGCATTTCATGCGCTTTTTTCCTCGTTTCCGTCCAGTTAATCACCCCGCGCATCGAAGTTTGTTCATTCCCAAGAAATACGTTCTCCGCAACAGAAAGATACGGACTTAAGGCGAGCTCCTGATGAATGATTACGATGCCCTTCGCTTCGCTCTCCTTTATGTTATGGAATTTGCAGACTTTGCCGCCGTATACAATATCCCCGTCATAACTTCCGAAAGGGTAAACGCCCGACAAAACATTCATGAGGGTGGATTTACCTGCCCCGTTTTCCCCGCATAACGCATGGATTTCCCCGCGTTTTACTTTGAGATTCACATCATCCAAAGCCTTGACGCCGGAGAACGCTTTCGTTATGTGATTCATTTCCAAAATATAATCAGACATCCGCATTGCTTCCTTTCTTTTATTTTTATAACCGGAAAAAGTAAAACGGGCGGCGGAACCCAAGCCGCCGCCCATACCTTATCCAAATTATTCTGCTAACTGTTCTGCCGTGTAGTAACCGCCGCCAACGATGATTTCTTCGTAATTGTCCTTATCAACCGCAATCGGTGTGCACAGGTAAGAAGGAACAACGATGACGCCATTGTCATACTGCTCGGTATCGTTGATTTCCGGCTCCGTACCTTCCAGCACTGCCTGAACCATGGTTACGCACTTATCTGCAAGGAGACGGGTATCTTTGTAAATGGACATGGTCTGCTTACCGCTGATAATATTTTTCACTGCCATAAGCTCCGCATCCTGTCCGGTAATCAAAGGCCAGTTTGCTTCCGTATATCCTGCGCCTTCCAGTGCCGACTTAACGCCATAAGCAAATCCGTCAAATGCCGTACATGCGATGTCGAGGTCTTCGTCCGCATAAAAGCCGGTCAGATAGTTCTCACAGTTCTGCTGTGCCGTTTCCTGGGACCATCTCAGGATACAGGTATCGTCAAAAGATGTCCTGCCGGACTTGCAAACCAGTGTGCCGTCATCCAAATACGGCTGTAATACTTCTATAATACCGTCATACAGCATTTTTGCATTGTTATCGTCCGGCGAACCCATGAAGAATTCAATGGTGTAAGACTCGCCTGCCGCTTTTGCTCCCGGAAGGTCTTTCTTTTCTTCAATATACTTCGCGATTGCCGTACCAACGCCCTTGTTATCGAACGATGCGTAATAGGAAACCGCATCGGTATTCTTTAACAGACGGTCATACGCGATAATCGGAATGCCTGCCTCTTTTGCCTGCGCTTCCACATTTACAAGCGCATCGGAGTCGATGGATGCAATTACCAGACAATTTGCACCGCTGGCAATCATGTTCTCAACCTGGGATACCTGTGCCTGGATATCATCCTCGGCATACTGGAGGTCCACTTCGTAACCGAGTTCTTCCAATTTTGCTTTCATGTTGGCGCCGTCGTTAATCCATCTTTCGGATGACTGTGTAGGCATTGCCACGCCCACTTTCTTACCGCCGCCGGAAGCTGCCGTGTCTGCCGGAGCCGCCGTATCCGTGGCTGCCGGAGCTGCCGTGTCTGCGGCTGCCGCACCGTCCGTAGTGCTTGCCGCCGGAGCGGAACCGGAATCACCGCATCCGACCAATAAGGTTGCCATCATTGCGACGCTGAGTAATGCGCCTAAAACTTTTCTTTTCATACATTTTCCTCCCTTAATCATGTATTGAATAACTTGTATTTACAAACCGCACGGTTGTACGGTATTGTACAAAAAGCAAAACGGCCATCCGCCATCCGCGCCCTAAGACGCATTGTGTATTTTGTATGTTTTTACCTGTTATTTTTTCATTTTAAAGATGCATTGGCTTGTTTTCTAGTTTCTCGCAACTATATTGGTTATATATTATGACAGATTATACGTTTTGTCAATATGTAATTCTATAATTTTTGCACAAATTAAATACAATATGCGGAAGTTGTACATGTACAACTTCCGCATATTGCATAAAATCTTCTTTCTATTGTTTGTTTTTCCGGAACGCATCCGAAAAAGCAATTTTCATACAGACTCTAATCCAGTTTAAATTCCCCCACCATATCCTCCAGTCTGCCGGTCAGGCCAAGCAGTTTTCCGGCAGCGCCGGAAACGGATTCCAGGTTGGCGCTTTCCTCCGTCACGACGGCATTAATCTCGTTGATTTCAATCACGCTTTCATCCGCCGCATTTTGGATTTCGCCCGCGCTGGATACCGTATGTTCAATCTTTTCCATCAGGGTTTCCAACTTCTCCATAATATCCGCAACCCTTCTGCCCACTTCTCCCGTACCGTCCTTAATCACCTCAAAACTGCTGCGGGTTTCCGCGGTCATTTCATTTCCTTTCCGCAAATGTCCGAGACTTTCCTCCAGCTTATCATTCATATGTTCCGACTCGTTCTGTATCTTTTGGATCATGGATGCGATTTCTTTCGCCGCACCCTGGGAATCGTCCGCCAGCTTCCTGATTTCATCCGCAACCACGGCGAACCCCCTTCCCGCTTCTCCTGCCCTTGCGGCTTCAATGGATGCGTTCAGGGACAACAGGTTTGTTTGGACCGCAATATCGGTTATCGCATTCAGGGCTTCCGTCATCCGTTTGGTATTGTCATTAAATCTGGTAAACACCTGGGTCACTTCCTGTATGGAATCGTTGATGATACTTAATTGGTCCGTATAAGCGATGATTTTATCCATCCCGTTCCCGGCATTGATGCGCGTCTCCTCCGAATTTTCATGGATTTTTTCCGCATTCTCGATAATGACGCCGGACACCTTCTCCATTTCCTGAATCTGTTCCGCAATTTTCGACACCTCGTCCTGCTGTTTTTTCAGCCGGAACAACATACCGCCCACGGCTTCCGCTATTTGGGCGCTTCCTTTGGAATTCTCCTCGATACTGATATTTACCGTGGAAGTCGCCATCTTCAGCTCCGCCACACTCTCCAATACCTGCCCCAAAATACCGGATATATTGTTCTTCATTTTATTAAACGCCGACGCCAGATGACCGGTTTCGTCTTTTGATTTTACCGCAATATCCGCCCCGGACAAATCACCGTCCGCAATCACCGTTATTTTCTTTTTCAACTCCTTAATGGGTCTTGTAATGCTTTTAGACACCACCACCGCCAACAGCACCGCCACGAAAATGGATACCGCAATGACCGCCACCAGCGCCGAAAACAGGTTTTGGGAATTTTGGCGTATCGTTTCCTGTAAAGCCTCGCTCCTGCCGATTTCATAAGTCAGCAGATTATCCGCATTGGTAGTCAGAAACGACGTGGAAGCATCCAGCCGCGCCGCCTGTTCCGATGCCGCCGAGGAATAATCTTCTCCGCAGATTCCGGTAATCTCCTCATACAGCTTAACAAATTTGTCCACTTCGTTGGCAAGGCTTGCCAACTGGTTCCTGTTTTGGTTATATTCCGGCTCGTCACCGATATTGACGCCGATGTCCACGATATACTGTTTCATGGTTTCCACGATTTCCGGATGCCCGCTGCCTGCCACGTTCCCGCCCGCCGCACACATATTCACCACGGTCCGCGCCACCTTAATACTGTTGGTTTTAATATATGTAATCTTACTGATATTTTCCAACACGTGTTCGTATTCGGCATTGTATTCCATGAATTTATTCGTGGCAAAAATCAAAATTCCCGACAGTAAAACCACGATTCCGAAAATCAGGCTGTTAATTTTGGCGCGTATCCCCAAACTGCTTTTTTTCTTTTCCATTTTCCCTCCCGTTTTCTTTTCCGTTCCCGCAAATCCCATTACCGAATCACGCTCCTTCCAACGCTATATCGCTTTCCGCACATCTGTTGTTCGTACCATTTCCTGTTCATTTTTCTTTCGGGCACTATATTTTGTTTTTCCTCCTCCTTATCGCACTATATATTTTATACAATAGCCGTTTGGTATTTTCTTCTTTTTTTATATCGTTTGCCGGTTTTTGCGTTTCCGCCCAACAATTATTTATATAGTATGCCATTTGTCCCCCCTTGTCAATGCCCTTCTTGCGAAACCTGCACAATTACGTACATCTTGTGCAAGTTGTATATGTACAAGTTGCTTTTCATCCCGTTTCCACGGCAGTTTCCGCTCCGCTCCTTTTCCATTCCG
>CANTGP010000007.1 GCA_947653315.1 uncultured Lachnospiraceae bacterium | reverse complement strand
CGCCTTGTGATTTTGGTAAATATATGGTAAAATGATTCCCATCTATATTCCGCATACGTGTATCCGGTGGCAGTCGGGTGAGGAATGGAAAAGACGGGGATGGTGGAAAAGATGGATGGAGAAAGTGATAGAAAATGGAAGAAAATGAAAGCAAATGGAATGAAAACGGAATGGAAGCAGAGCGGAAACTGCTAAGCGTGATTGTGCCCTGTTACAACGAGGAAGAAAACATCCGCGATTTTTACGATGAACTGATGAAAAATGAATCCTTTTTCCGAAACAGGGATATGGATGTGGAAATTTTATATATTGACGACGGCTCCAAGGACAGAACCGTGGAAAACGTGAAAAAGCTGGCAAGAGAAGACGGCAGGGTGCATTTGGTGTCGTTTTCCAGGAATTTCGGGAAAGAAGCGGCAATTTATGCGGGACTGCAAAAAGCGAAGGGCGATTATGCGGTGATGATGGACTGCGACTTGCAGGATCCGCCGTCGCTCCTGCCGGAAATGTTCCGCTATATCGATGAAGGATATGATTCGGTGGCGACCAGGAGGGTGACGCGGAAAGGGGAGCCTTTGATCCGCTCTTTTTTCGCCCGCATGTTTTACCGTATCATCAATAAGATATCGCGGACGGAAATCGTGGACGGGGCGAGGGACTACCGGCTGATGACGCGGCAGGTGGTGGATTCGATTCTTGCGATGTCGGAGTATAACCGTTTTACCAAAGGGATTTTCGGCTGGGTTGGGTATGAAACGAAATGGCTGGAATATGAAAACATTGAGCGGAAGAAAGGGGAAACGAAATGGTCTTTCTGGAAGCTGTTTTTGTATTCCATTGACGGCATTACGGCGTTTTCCACGGTGCCGCTTGCCATTGCATCGTTTATGGGTGTTTTGTTTTGCATTTGCGCATTCCTGATGATTGTGTTTACCATCATAAGGAAGCTGATGTTCGGGGACCCGACTTCGGGATGGCCTTCTTTGGTGTGCATTATTCTTTTGTGCAGCGGCATCCAATTGTTCTGTTTGGGAATAGTGGGGCAGTATTTGTCAAAGACTTATATGGAAGTGAAGAAACGCCCGATTTATTTGGTGAAGGAAGAACTGTAAAACTGTAAGGGAAGAATGGGAATGGACAGGCTGGTAAGTATTGTGGTGCCGGTATATAATGCCGGCGCCTATATAGAGGAAACCATTGCCATGGTCTGTCGGCAGACATATGGCAGTTGGGAGCTTTTGCTGGTGGACGATGGTTCCACGGACGGCAGCAGGGGGAAAATAGAAGCATGGAGCCGGAAGGACGGAAGAATCCGTCTGATTGCAAAAGAAGAAAACGGGGGCGCGGCGCTGGCACGGAATACGGGCATCGACCATGCCGCGGGCAGGTATGTGGCTTTTCTTGATGCGGACGATATTTGGATGGAGGACAAGCTGGAGAAAGAACTGCGGTTCATGGAGGAGAAAAATGCCGCCTTTGCTTTTACGGCATATGAATTCGGGGACGAGCAGGCACACGGGACGGGAAAGGTGGTACATGTGCCGGAGACGCTTTCCTACCGGGAAGCCTTATCGCGGACGGTGATTTTTACCACAACGGTCATGTTTGACTTGACGAAAATAGGGAAAGAAACGGTGAAAATGCCCAATGTTCCCAGCGAGGATACCGCTACGTGGTGGAAGGTGCTGCGTAAGGGGTATACGGCATACGGATTAAACGAAGTGCTTACCATATACCGGAGACCGGCGCGGTCACTGTCTTCCAACAAATGTAAGGCGGTGGCGCGGATTTGGAACCTTTACCGGAAGGAAGAAAAATTGTCCGTTCCTTACAGTCTGTGGAATTTTACCGGCTGGGCATGGCGGGCGGTATGCCGGCGGATTTAGGAGCCGTTTAAAGGGACGCTGCCCGCCGGACCGCGTTTGTGTTAGGAAAAGTTCCGGTGGAAACCGTTTTTGGAAAGGATACGGATGGGAAAGAGGCGCGAAAGTGAAACAAAGGGAATCTAGGAAAAGGGCTGTTATTTTACTGCTGTCCCTGGTGGGGCTTTGCCTGCAGGGGGCGGTGTATGCGTATGTCTGGCTGGTAGAATATTATCCTTACCTCGCCGGACTGGGAAAAGTAAATTACTATAAAAACGGGCATATCATTATCATAGGAATCTATTTTATCCTTCTTTTCTTTTTTGAAAATACGTACGGGGGATTGAAAATCGGATACCTGAAAGCATCGGAAATCTTTTTTTCACAGATTTTTTCGCTGCTGGCAGTGAATGTGATTTCTTACGCCCAGATTATGCTGCTCCGGAACTGGATTGTTCCGGCAGCGCCTATTTTGGCGGTATTTGTGATACAATTGGCGGTTTCCGGCATATGGACATTATTCTGTAATTCTTTTTACCGCCGTTTCTTTCCGCCCAGGGAGATGCTGTTAGTGTACGGGGAACGCTCCATTGACGATATTTTGGGAAAATTTTCCACGCGGAGGGATAAATACCAGGTGGAAAAATGCATGAACATCAAAGAAGGGGTATGCGCGATAGAGCAGGAAGCCGTGAAAGGGTACGATGCCGTAGTGCTTTGGGACATCCCTACGACGGAACGGAACAAGCTCTTAAAATTCTGCTATGGCAGGTCCATCCGCGTCTATATGATGCCGAAGATTACGGACGTGCTGATTCAGGGTTCCACCCAGCTCCACCTGTTCGATACGCCCATTTTCCTCACAAGGGAATATTCGCTGCGGGTGGAACAGAGGGCGGTGAAGCGGCTGATTGATTTGGTGTGTGCGCTGCTTCTGATTCTGCTGACATCGCCAATCATGCTGGTGATTGCCGTGATGATTAAACTGTACGACGGCGGACCGGTACTGTATAAGCAGGTGCGCTGTACCATAGGGCAGAGGGAATTCCAAATCATGAAATTCCGCAGTATGCGTGTGGATGCGGAAAAGGACGGGGTGGCAAGGCTGGCGGCGAAAAACGATTCCAGGATTACGCCGGTGGGAAAATTTATCCGCACGGTGCGGATTGATGAACTGCCGCAGCTTTTTAATATTTTAAAGGGGGATATGTCCTTTATCGGTCCCAGACCGGAACGGCCGGAGATTATCGCGCAGTACGTGGAGGAAATGCCGGAATTCGTATTCCGCATGAAGGTGAAGGCGGGATTGGCGGGATATGCGCAGGTATATGGGAAATATAATACCACGCCTTACGATAAACTGAAACTGGATTTGGCATATATCGAGAATTATACGGTATGGCTGGATTTGAAACTGATGCTGCTGACACTGAAGATTTTGTTCCAGCCGGAAAGCACGGAAGGCGTGGAAGGCTCGCAGGTTACGGCCTTGAAAACGGAAGAAATAAAAGACCGGAAAGAATAACGGAGACGAAAATGGAAAATCAAAGATATATGCAGGAGGGGCTGGACGTAAAGCGGATACTGCTGTTGTTCCAAAAAAAGATATGGATGGCGGCTGCCGCCGCGGCGGCAGGGGCTTTGCTTTTTGGAGGGGTATATTTGCTCATCCATGTTTTTTTCGCACCGGAGCGGGAGTTTGAATCGGTTTCCAAACTGTACCTGAATTTTAACTGCGACCCGCAGGATTTTAATGAGCTGACCTATAACGGTTATACGTGGAATGACCTGATGGCGACGGATCCGATTTTGGATGTTACCATGGAAGCGCTTCCGGAGGGGACGGACCGGGATATGGTGATTGCAGCCACGAAAGCGGAGATTTTATCCGATATCCGTCTGCTGACCATTACCGTTACCACCAATGAGGCGGAACGTACGGCGCAGATTATGGAAGCAACACAGAAGTCGCTGGTGCACTTGGGGGAGACGGACAGGCTCTTTGACAGTATCGAGGTATACAGTACGGTGGAACCGCGCCAGATTGTATGGGATAACCGCACTGCCAACGCGGCGGCGACGGGGGCAGTGGCAGGGCTTTTCGTTTCGCTGCTGTTTTTGGCGTTTTATTATGTGATGGATGATTCGGTATATGTGGCGCGGGATGTGGAGAAGCGTTACGGGATACCGGTAATCGGGATATTGACCGCCGGAAGGGACGGGCAGGAACAGGAGCCTTACGGAAGGGAATTTGCCGCCAATTATGCTTACTTGTGCCGGGATGCAGGGACGGTGGCCGTGGCAGCCTTGGACACGGTAACGGATGCGGAGGCTGCGGCGCGGGTGATGGAAGATGCGGCAGATAAAGGAAGCGTGCCGGAGGGGAAACGGGAGATGCGCGGAGCGGAGCGTATGCCGGAGGCTGTGCAAGATGCGGACGGCAGGGTGAAGCCGGGTCGGCAAAACGATTCTGCAGGCGGAAACCGACTGCCGCAGTTGCGCGTGGCCGGAAGCGTGGAGGAAGGGGAGGAAGTTTACCGGAAAATACGGGAAACGGACGGTGTGGTTTTGACGGTGCGTTTTGGCGGCGGCAACGGGAAACGGCTGGAGCGTGCGTTGGGGAATTTGGGGAAACAGGACTGCGGAATTTTAGGGATTGTACTCCTAAACGCGGACGAAAAATTCCTAAGGCAGTATTATTTCGGAAAAAAAGGAGCCGTATATGGGATTACAGATGTTAGTGTCAACCGTTAACCAGGATGTCCGGAGCCTGGCGGAACGGATGAATATGGAAACGGATGCCATTGTCATAAACCAGTGCGGCTGCTTTTGCTATGAGGAATACCGCCATAAGGGGCATACCGTGCGCTGTTACAGCTTAAAGGAACGGGGGGTCGGGCTGTCGAGAAACAGCGCCCTGATGCGTGCGGACGGGGAGCTTTGCCTGTTTTCCGATGAGGATATCGTGTACGGTACGGGATATGCGGGGAAGATTGAGGAAGCGTTCCGCTCCCACCCGGATGCGGATATGATTCTGTTTAACGTGAAGGTGGCGCCTTCGAGAAAGACTTACTGGAATGAAGGGGAGAAAAGGGTCCGCTGGTACAATTACGGCAGGTATCCGGCATACAGTATCGCCGCGAGGACGGATGCGCTGCACCGTGCCAATGTGAGCTTTTCTTTGCTGTTCGGAGGGGGAGCGAAGTACAGCAACGGTGAAGACAGTTTATTTTTGCGGGACTGTCTCAGGGCGGGGTTAAAGATTGTGGCATCCCCCGTGGTCATCGGGGAAGAAAAGGAAAGGGAATCCACATGGTTCCATGGATATAACGATAAATTCTTTAAGGACAGGGGCGTCCTGTACCATTTTCTGTACGGGAGGATGGCAGTGCCGTTTTCCCTGCGTTTTCTTTTGGCACATAAGGGGGAGATGTGTAAGGAAACCGGATGGAAACGTGCGTACGGGCTGATGAAGGCGGGAATCAGGGAAGGCGCACAGCCGGACAGGAGCGGGAAATGATTTTATATGTAATGATAGCCGCAGGAACCGTGGGATTGGCTGCATTCGTGCAGACGGTGCCGAAACGGGCGGGCGGTAACGGGACGGCGGTGCCGGAAAGGGGAATAAACAGGAGACAGGCGTGGAATGCGCTGTGTCTGTGTACCATTTTTCTTGTTTTGTTTGCGGTATCGGCGTGCCGTCTGAACGTGGGAAACGATTATGCGAAATATGTGGAGTTTATGCATCTGATTGCCTGTGATGCTTACAGCTATGTGCCTACGGAGGCGGGTTTTAACCTGTTGGTGGCAGTGTTGTACCGGCTGGCGGGGGGAGAGAATTTCCTGCTTGTGTTTGCCGTGTTCGCTTTTTTTACTTTGGCGTTGTTCCTGCTGGCGATGTATGGGCAGAGCGACAGCTTCGGGTGGAGTTTTTTCCTGTTTATGGCGTTCGGGTTTTATTTTTCCACGTTTAATACGGTGCGGTATTACCTGGCGCTGGCGCTGGCTCTGTATGCGGTGAAATATGTACTGAAAGGGGAGTGGGGGAAATTCCTCTTTTTTGTGCTTTTGGGCTCAACATTCCATAAGTCCATGCTGGTGGTGATTCCTTTGTATTTTCTTGCCACGCTGGCATGGAAAAAGTGGCAGTTTGTGCTGATGGCGCTGTTTTGCACCACGTTTTTCTATATGCAGGACTTTTATCTGAAGGTGGTTGTGTTTTTGTACCCTTCCTATGAGGATACGGAATATTTGGAAGGCGGAATCAGTTGGTTTAATATCCTGCGGTGCGCAGGGGTGCTGGTGTTCTCCCTGCTGTATTATAAGCAGGCGGTGGCGGGCAGCAAGAGGAACCGGTTTTATTTTTTCTGTAATCTGGGGGCGCTGGTGCTGTATACCTGTTGTTCGTTCCTGCCGATTATTACAAGAATCGGGTATTACCTGAATATGACGCAGATTTTGTTTATTCCTGCGGTGCTTGCAAAGATTCGGGATCCAAGGCAGAAGCGGTTTTGGAGCGCGGCGGTGGCGCTTGCGGCATCGGGATATTTTGTGCTGTACCTGATGCGGGCGGGAAATGACGGAATCCGGGTACTGCCTTACCAAACGTTTATGTTCCATGATATGGTGCCGATTTTGTCGGATGTGAATTAGTTTTGGCATGTTTCCAATTTCCGATATGTTTCGGGAGGGAGGATGGAGTATGGAGGAAACCGGAAGAAAACCCGGTATAAAGTTCAGTATTATCGTGGTCTGCCTGAATGCGGGGGAGCGGCTTGGCATTACGGTGAACAGTATTTTAGGACAGAGTTTCGGGGATTATGAGATTATCGTGAAGGACGGGCTGTCTTCGGACGGGAGCGTGGAATGTCTTCCGGCGGACGGGCGTATCCGGGTATTTTGTGAAAGGGACCGGGGGATTTACGACGCGATGAACCAGGCGCTTTGCAGGGTACGGGGGGAATATGTTTATTTTTTGAACAGCGGGGACATGTTTTATGACGGGGATGTGCTCTTGCGCGTGAAGGAGCGGATGGAGGAACGGGAAAAAAAGGGGGACGGAAAGAAGTATATCTTTTACGGGGATATCTATGAACACCGGACGAAGGGGCGTGTATCCTCCAATCCGTCCATGGACGCGTTCGGGTGTTACCGGAATGTGCCCTGCCATCAGGCTTGTTTTTACGGGGCGCAACTGATGCGGGAAAAGGGATTTGATACCAAGTACCGGGTGCGGGCGGATTACGAGCATTTTCTTTGGTGTTTTTTTAAGGGAGAGGCGGAAACGGTTTACCTGCCGGTGCTGGTGGCGGACTATGAAGGCGGCGGTTTTTCGGAAACGAAGGAAAACAGGAAGGTTTCGGCGCAGGAACATAAGGAAATCGTCGGGAAATATATGACGCGGGGACAGGTTTTGAAATACCGGCTGATTATGGCGGCGACGTTTGCCGGGGTTCGGTCATGGCTGGCGGGGAACAAATGGACAGGAAGGGCGTACCAGTGGGCGAAGGGTTTGGTGTACCGCAGGGGAAAGGGATAGCGGTACCGGATGGTATGGAGAGGATGCAGATGAAGATGAAGGTTTTGTGGTTGTGCAATCTTATGATTCCGGCGGTTGCGGAGGAGCTTGGACTTCCTTACAGTAACAAAGAGGGATGGCTGACGGGGTGTTACGGGAGAATTTGCGGAAGGGAAGCGGATATGGAACTGGGGATTTGTTTTCCCGTGGAAGGGAAGCCGGAGGCCGTGGAGGAACGGTGTGCGGGAAAGACAGGTTTCCGTTTGGGGGAGAGCGGGACGGTTTGCTATGCGTTTGAAGAAAGGCTGTCTTCGCCGGAAAAATATGATACAGGGATGGAAGGTCGTTTTTCGGAGATTCTTAAGGATTTTAAGCCGGATTTGGTGCATATTTTCGGGACGGAATTTCCGCACACGCTTGCCATGGTGAGGGCATTCGGGCGGCCGGAGCGGACGTTAATCGGTATCCAGGGGCTATGCTTCGCCTGTGCGGATGCTTATTTGGCCGATCTGCCGGATTGGGTGGTGCGCAGGAAGACGTTTAGGGACTGGCTGAAAAAGGACGGTATTTTACAGCAGCAGGAGAAGTTCCGGGTGCGCGGTGAGCGGGAAAAGGAAGCCTTGCGGGGAACCGGGCATATCACGGGCCGGACGGAGTTTGACCGTGTGGAAACGGAGCGCGTGAATCCGGGGGCGGAGTACCATTTCATGAACGAAACCATGCGTTCCCCTTTTTATGAAGGACGATGGGAGCCGGAGAAGGCGGATTCGTACAGCATCTTTTTAAGCCAGGGGGATTATCCCCTAAAGGGGTTCCATTATGTCCTTCAGGCATTGGGGGAAGTGGCAGGGGAGTATCCGCAGGCACGGGTGAAAGTGGCGGGAAACAGTATTATCGGGAACCGGACATGGAAAGATAAGGTAAAGATTTCGTCTTACGGGAAATACCTGTTGGAGTTGGTAAAGTCCCTTGGACTGGAAGGGCGTGTGGAAGTGCTTGGAAAGCTGTCGGCGCAGGAGATGAAGGATGAATTTTTACGGTCGGGTCTGTTTATCTGTCCGTCTTCTTTGGAAAATTCGCCCAATTCCATGGGGGAGGCGATGCTTCTTGGCGTGCCGGTGGTGGCGGCGCGCACGGGGGGGATTCCCAGTATGATTGAGGACGGCAGGGAAGGGCTTTTGTATGAAGCCGGAAACGTAGGGGAACTGGCGGCGTGCATCAAGCGGGTATGGCAAGAGCCGGGGGAAGCCGTAAAAAGGGCAGAACGGGCAAGGGTAAGGGCCCTTGACACCCATGACGGGGAGAAAAATTATAAGCGCATGCTTGCCATTTACAGGGAGATTTGCCAATGACGATTACTTTTGTATCCAATTATATCAACCATCACCAGATTCCGTTTTCCAATGCCTGTTACGAAAGCCTTGGGGAAGGGTACCGTTTCATACAGACGGAACCCATGGAGGAGGAAAGGGTCGCCATGGGATGGGGAAAGGGCGTGGACGGTCTTCCTTACGTGGAATATCTGTATGAGGACGGTCCGGCCTGCCGGAAACGGATGCTGGAAAGCGATCTCGCGGTATTCGGGTGGACCGGACAGGGAAATCTGCCGGATGTATCGGAAATCATTCAAAAAAGGCTGGAAAACGGAAAACCGTCGCTGCGGGTCAGCGAAAGGCTGTACCGGGAAGGACAGTGGAAAGCGGTGTCCCCAAGGGGGCTTGTGCAGAAATACAAGGACCATACCCGGTTCCGTAACCGGCCGGTGGGACTGCTTTGCGCCGGGGCATATGTGGCGTCGGATTTCCATATCGTGCGGGCATACCCGGATAAGATGTTCCGTTTCGGTTACTTCCCGGAAACCAGGAAGTATACGGAAGAAGGGCTGGCGGCGAAGAAGATACGGGACGGAAAAGTTCATATGGTATGGGCGGGGCGTTTCCTTCCGTTGAAGCATCCTGAATATGCGGTGCGGGTCGGGGAGGAATTGTACCGGGAGGGGCACAAGTTCCATATCCACATGGTGGGAAGCGGCGAATTGGAAGAAACGGTCCGCGGGCAGGTCCGGGAAAAGGGGCTGGAGGACATGTTTACGTTTTACGGTTATACGGAGCCTGCGGGTGTAAGGGAAATCATGGAAAAATGCCAGATTCATCTGTTTACCAGCAATCATTTGGAAGGATGGGGCGCCGTGGTGAACGAGGCGATGAACAGCGGGTGTGCGGTGGTAGCCAATGCGGAGGCGGGAGCGGTGCCGTTTCTGCTGCGCCATGGAGAAAACGGACTGGTTTACCGGAAGGAGTACGGGGATTTTGCGGCACAGGTAAAGAAACTGGCGGCGGACCCGGATATGGTATGGCGGCTTGGCCGGGCGGCATATGAAACGATTGCAAAGGGTTGGAACGCGGAGCATGCGGCGGCGGAATTTTTGCGGTTTGGCAGGGAACTGGTGGAGACGGGACGGATGGTTCCGGCAGCGGAAGGACCGTTTAGCGCAGCACCGGTGAAAGTTTACGGAAGAAAATTTTGAGAAAGGGAAGAATGATGAAAGAAGTTCTGATGATGGTTTTGGAAGATTGCCCTTATTGCAGGCAGGCGGACGCCATGATTGCGCAGTTGAGGGAAGAAGACGAAAAATACAGGGGGATTACGGTGAAGCGGGTGGACGAGGAAGCAAATCCCGCTTTGGCGGGGACGCTGGATTATTATTACGTGCCATGCTTTTTTGTGGAAGGGAAGAAACTGTTGGAAGGGGTGCCTGAGAAAGAGAAAGTGCGGGCAGTGCTGGATGCGGCGTTGGCGGAAGGATGACATGGAAGAAAGGAAGAAAAGAAAGCGGATGAGCTTCCCGCTCATGGCAGCGGCAGTATTTGTTTTGGGTGCGGTTGCATGGCGGCTGCTGTTGTATGGTCAAATGGCTGTCCCGGTGAATATGCAGCGGCGGGAGGAGGAAGAATTTCCGGTTGCCATTACTTCCTGCCTGTTGGACGGGGAAAACGGAAAAATCAGGCTGGAATTTGAAATCAGGGAGGAGATTTTGGACGGCGGCGACGGTTGTTATTACCTTTTTGCTCTGTATCCTTATGAGGAAGAAATTCCGGGGAATGCTTCTTATTTGCACAAGTTGGAATTGGAATCGGGAAAGGAATTGGAAAAAAAAGCGGAAGTCAAAGTGGAAATCGAATTGGAAATGGAGGAAGAAGAATCCTCCCTCCCGCAGAAATATGTCGTTGCAGTGAAAAAGGACGGCGGATACTTGGCGGTGAGCCATCCCCATTATGTGACGAATCCGGGGGAGACGGCGGTGTTTACGTTTAACGGGGAGAGTCCGTCCACGAAGAAAGGACTGCTCATCGACCCCGCGAAACTGCTCTCCACGGAGTTGGACGATCTTGGCGTGAAACATGCGGCATACAACATTCCGCTGTCCCGTATTCTGGGGCACCCGGAAGATGATAGTTACCAGGCAATCCATTATACTTACCATGGGAAGGATTATGTGTTTAACGGGCGCGTCATGGCGGAGTACGATTTGGTTTTCCGCACGCTGACGGAGAAGAAGATTGAGATTACGGCAATCCTGTTAAACGATTATTCGGAAGATTACCCGTGGCTGGTGCATCCGCTGTCCCGTTCCGGGATTGGCAAACCGCCTTATTATGCCTTTAATGCAAGCGACAGGGAGGGTGCGGAATATTTGGCCGCAATCGGGACTTTTCTCACGGAGCGCTACTCCGGTACGATGAACGGAAGGGGCGTGGTCGCTAACTGGGTCATCGGCAATGAGATTAATGCGAGGAAAGAATGGAACTACATGGAGCATGTGGATTTGGAAACCTACGTGCGGGAATATGTACGGGCCTACCGCATTTTCCATCATTCCATAAAAAGCGTGAACAGCGCGTGCCGGGTTTATATTTCCTTGGATAATCAGTGGAACCGGGTGAACCTCTTGACCCAAAGCTATCCGGCGAAAGAAGTGCTGGACGAATTCAACCGACAGATGAAGGAAGAAGGGAATATTGACTGGGGACTTGCCATCCACCCGTACAATAAGCCGCTGTCCGAAACCGCGACATGGAAGCCTTCCATATATGTAAAGGATACGGAGGATACGCCGGTGGTGACGATGGCGAATCTCCAAGTGGTGACGGACTATCTGCGTCGGCAGGAGTTTTTGGATGGAAACGGGGAAGTGCGCTCCATTACGCTGAGCGAGCTGGGCTATA
This sequence comes from uncultured Lachnospiraceae bacterium, assembly GCA_947653315.1. Classification (GTDB taxonomy): domain Bacteria; phylum Bacillota; class Clostridia; order Lachnospirales; family Lachnospiraceae; genus Kineothrix. The sequence goes on along the minus strand of CANTGP010000007.1, from coordinate 7,682 downwards.
CTTCTTCCGAAGGGGAGGAGGAACAGGCGGCGGCCATGGCATATGCGTATCAGGTGGCGGCAGCCAATCCGGACATCGATGCCATCCTTTTTTCGAGACAGACGGATGCGGCGGAGGAAATAGAGCGGCTGCATCTTTACCTTGGTATCGACCATGTGGACGGCACCCATAAATATGCTTACGAAGTGTACCGGTATATGGATACGGAGCAGGAAGGTGTCTACACGGAGGGTGTGAAGGCACTGATCGGGATTGGGGATTGGGATGAAATTATAGATGGGCGGTGACAGACCGTGGCAGGCGGAAATATAGAACTATGGAAAACAACGGAGTTTTCCCGGGAATTGCATTATTATATTTTTCCAAAAGAATATGCTATCCAACGCCGCAAATAAATGATATACTTCATGGTACACGTCATTGGGACGATGTTATGGAAAAGTTAGAAATTGGGTAAAGGCGGTGGTTTCCATGAAGGCAAATCAGGAAGAACATATTTTCCGTGAAAAGCTCACAACGGAAAAGGATATTGATGAAGATGTGCTGGTACAGAGCTTTAAAAGGAACGAAAACAACAGCTTAAAAATTTTAATCGGCATTTACCGGGGACAGTATTTCAGGCTGTTCCTTTCGGTGCTCTTTTTTGCCGTTAAGCATTCGCCGGTGTGGGTGCTTCCCATCGTGACGGCGAATATCATTAATATTGCCACGAATCCGGACGGGAATGCCCTGCGTGATATCTGTGTCAATGCGGCGGTGATGATTGTGCTGATCATGCAGAATGTGCCGACCAATTATTTTCATGTGTACTGCTATTCCAAGGTAATCCGCGATGTGGAGTGCAGGCTGCGCAGCGCCATGGTGCGTAAGCTCCAGCAGCTTTCCATTACGTACCATAATGAAATGCAGTCGGGGCGTTTGCAGTCTAAGATTATGCGCGATGTGGAGCAGATTGAAACGCTTTCCTCGCAGATTTTCATCTCGGTGCTCAGCATTATCCTGAATATTGTCGTGTCGTTTGGCGTGGTGCTGGGGTCTTCGCTGACGGTGTTTTGGTTTTTCCTCGCCACGATTCCCGTGGCGGTGCTGATACGGAACTTGTTTAAGAAAAGCATCAATGCCAGAAACCGGGATTTCCGCAAGGAAATGGAGGAGACTTCGGTCAAGGTGATGGAAATGGTGGAGCTGATTCCCGTGACGAGGGCGCATGCCCTTGAGGATACCGAAACGGCGCGGCTGGATGAGCAGTTGAAAAACGTGGCGCAGCGGGGGTTCCGGCTGGATATCATCCAGTCCTATTTCGGCTCCATCAGTTGGGTGGCGTTCCAGAGCTTCCAGGTTATCTGTCTTGCCTTTACCGGGTATTTGGCGGCAAAAGGGAAGATTCTGCCCGGCGACGTGGTCATGTACCAAACTTACTTTTCCACGATTGTCAACCAGGTCAGCAATATCATCGGTTTGCTTCCGGTGATTGCAAAAGGGCTGGAATCCGTGAACTCCGTAGGAGATATCCTGCTTTGCGCCGATGTGGAGGAAACGGGAAATAAGCAGAAAATTAAGGAAGTAAAGGGCGACATCGAATTCCGTGACGTCTGCTTCCGCTTTAAAAATGCGGACCATCCGGTCATCCGCCATATGGATTTTTCCGTGAAGGCAGGGGAAACGATAGCTTTTGTGGGCGCATCGGGGGCAGGGAAAACGACGGTGTTGAATTTGGTTATCGGGTTTTTAAAGGCCAATTCCGGGCAGATTTTGATTGACGGGAGGGATATCGGTACTTTTGACCTTAGGAGTTACAGACAGCATATTGCGGTGGTGCCCCAAACCCCGATTCTGTTTACCGGTACCATCCGGGAAAATATTACATACGGGGCGCCGGATATCAGCGGGGAGACTTTAAATGAAATCATAAAGGCAGCGAATTTGGAGGACTTTATTCATTCCCTGCCGGAGGGCGTGGAGACGAAGGTGACGGAGCACGGGGCGAACCTGTCCGGCGGGCAGCGGCAGAGGATTTCCATTGCCAGGGCTTTTGTGCGCGACCCGAAAATACTTATTTTGGATGAAGCCACGTCCGCGTTGGATACCATTTCCGAAAAGAAAATCCAGGACAGCGTGGAACGGCTGGTGAAGGACCGGACTACTTTAATCGTGGCGCACCGGCTTTCCACCATACGCAATGCGGATAAGATTGCGGTGGTAGGCGAAGGCGGGCTGCTGGAATTCGGCAGTTATGACGAACTGATGGCGAAACAGGGTGAATTTTATAAAATGCGGGCACTGCAAGTGTAGTTTGGGAATACAGCGGTGCTTGACGAAATGATATGGGAGGGATACCATGTATTTATTACCGAAACCGAAAAAAACGGAGAAACGGCAGGGCGTTTATGAACTGACCTGGGAAAGCGTGATTACCATAGATGAAAACATGAAGGAACAGGCAGGGGAATACGGTACCGTTTACGCGTCCGTCCTGCAAAAAGGGCTGCGGGAAAGCACAGGGCTTACCTGTGCGGTGGTAAAGGGGAAACGGCGCGGCAACGGTCTTTTCCTGACGGTGTCGCCAAAGCTGGAGCCGCAGGAATACCGGCTGCAAATCGGGGAAGACGGAATCGTGGTTGAGGGAGGCGACGGGGCGGCGGTGCTTTACGGCGTACAGACTTTATGCCAGATAGCGGCGCAGTGCGGCGGCCTTTTGGAATGTATGGAAATTTCGGATGCCCCGGACAGGAAGAACCGGGGGTATTTCCTGGACGAAACGAGGGGAAGGGTGCTGACGCTTCCCTATTTAAAGAAAGTGGCGGACCGGCTTAGCCGTTATAAAATCAACCAGCTCCAGCTTTACGTGGAGCATACGTACCTGTTCCGCAATCTTACGGAAATGTGGCGGGATGAGACGCCTTTGACGGCGGAGGATATTCTGGAGCTTGACAAGTATTGTAAGAGTCTGCATATTGAGCTGGTACCGGCATTGGCGAGCTTCGGGCATTTATATACGCTTCTTTCCACGCGCAGTTACGGGGAGCTTTGCGAGCGGAGCGGTTCGTGGGAGGAACCTTTTTCCTTTGAGGCGAGGATGTGCCATCATACGGTCAATACCATGGACGGGCGCGTTCTGCCGTTGATTAAGGATATGCTTGCCGAATACGGGGCATTGTTTTCCTCGGGGAAATTCAATATCTGTGCGGATGAAACCTTTGACCTTGGATGTGAGAAATCAAAGGATGACGCCGAACGGGAAGGGACCGGAACGTTGTATATCCGTTACGTGAAGGAATTGTGTGTTTTTTTGGCCGGGCAGGGAAAACAGCCGATGTTTTTCGGCGACATCATCTGCCGGGAACCGGAACTGGTTTCACAGCTTCCGCCGGAAACGCTGTGCCTGACATGGGGGTATGAAGCGGACCAAAAGGAGGACGAATGCCGTGCCATGGCACAGGCCGGGGCAGTGCAGTATCTATGTCCCGCAGTGTGCGGCTGGAACCACTGGATGAACCGTTTGGAAGATTCCTATTCCAATATTACGAAAATGTGCGGGTATGGAAGGAAGTACGCCGTGGAAGGAATCCTGAACACGGATTGGGGTGACTTCGGGCATGTGAACCATCCTGAATTTTCCGTACCGGGGATGATATACGGGGCTGCTTTTTCCTGGAACGGCCAGGAAATGGAATTTGGGGAAATTAACCGGCAGATTTCGCGGTTGGAATACGGGGATACGACGGAACGGATTGTGGGGTTGATGGCAAGGATGGCGGGAGCGTCCCTGTTTAACTGGTGGGCAGCCGATATTTATTATGAAAAACATGCGCTTGGACGTTGGAAAGAAAGCGATATGCCGCTGCTTGGAACCGCGCTTGCGGATGCCGGGGAAAAAGCCGCAGGAGCGGACTTGGAATTGCGGGGAATCGTCCGCGAAATCAAGCGGACGACGGTGTCCATGGATGCGCGTGAAAGGGAGCTTACGGCGCTGCTTGAGCTTGCGGGGGAAGCCATCCGGCTTTGGAATTACGTGGGGGCCATGATGCAGTGCAGGGAGCGGCATACGGGCTGGGATAAGGAAGAAGCATTTGTCCTGGCGGGACGTTTGGAACGCTGGTTCATGGTATACAAAGAACAATGGCGCAGCATCGGACGGGAAGGGGATCTCCGTCATGTTGCGGAAATCGTATTTTGGTATGCGGATTGTCTGCGGGGAAAAGCCTGAAAGTTCCTGTCAGAGGGTGTTTATGGGTGCGGCGGCGCAGGCAGGGGTTGCGGTATGCCGTGGGGGTATTCGTATGAAAGAGCAAGAGTTGATTAGCATTATCGTACCTGTTTACAATATTATGGACTGCCTTGTGCGGTGCGTGGATTCCGTCCGTAACCAAACTTACCGGAATTTGGAAATCCTGCTGGTTGACGACGGTTCCGACGACGGGACGGAGCGGTTGGTGGACAGGCTGGCGGAATCGGACGACAGGATACGGGTCTTCCATAAGCCCAACGGCGGTTCGTCCTCGGCGAGAAACCTCGGAATCCGGAATGCCAAAGGGCGGTATATCGGGTTCGTGGACAGCGATGATTTTATTGAATCCGGAATGTATGAAAGGCTGATGGAAAGCATCCGCCGGGACCGGGTGCGCATTGCCCAGGTTTCCCGGGATGAAATTGACGAGGGGGGAACAAGGCTGCCCGATGTCTGTACGCCGCCGGGGGAAGCCTATGTCTGTCCGTCCGAAACGTTTCTGCGGGAACTGCTCCTGCACCGGGGAGACTGTTCCTTTTGTACGAAGCTGACGGACCGCACCCTTTTGGACGGGCGCGGATTCCCGGAGGGGGAGTTAAACGAAGACTTTCGCCTGTTGGTGGAAATGCTTCCGGAAATCGACGGGATAGCGGTATTGCCGCAGCAGGATTATCATGTGTATTACCGGACCGGCAGCAATACGAGAAAAAAATCAAAGGATGAGTTTTCAAGGGTGTTTGTGGATATTGTCAACAATGCGGATTTTGCGGAGCGGATGGTTGCGGACCATTATCCCGCCCTGCGGGGGGAGGCGGTACGGTTCGGGCTGTACCAGCGGTTGGATTACCTGCTGCATATTCCGGTGGGGAGGATGGTTTCCGGCGATGCGTTTTACGTTTCCGTAAAAAAATACCTGCGCAGGCATGTGGCGGATACGCTTGGAAACCGGTATTTGAACAGGAAACATAAACTTTACCTGCTCCTGCTGACAGCGGCACCGAAGACGGTACGGCTGGTACACGCCTGGAAGATGGGATTGTCGGAGAGGAGAAGCGGCAAATAAGGTTAGGAAGAAGCGGAACAAAGCGGAACAAAGCGGAAAGAGACGGAACATTGTCATGGAAGAACGTAGCGGAAAAATGGGGGTAAAAGCAGAAAAAAGAATATGGCTGGCGGCGTTTGCGCTGCTTCTTATCTCGCAGGTGATGACCATGGTTTATTTCGGGGGAAAGAAAGCGGGATTCCATGAGGACGAATACTATTCGTTTTATTCCACCAACCGTACCGCAGGGCTGTACGAGCCGGACAGGGAATGGGTGGACAGGGATACTTTCCGCAATGAGTTTGTGGTCCTGCCGGGGGAAGGGTTCCGCTACGGTTTGGTGGCAACGGTGCAGTCCTGGGATGTGCACCCGCCGTTTTTCTATTTTATCCTTCATACGGCGTGTTCCCTTTTTCCCGGTGTGTTCAGCAAATGGCTTGGAATCGGCGTGAATATCGTGGCGTTTGTATTGAATTTCATTCTGCTTTCCTGGCTTGCATATATGGTGACGGGGCGGAATAAGGGGCTGGCATTTGTGACGGCGGCGGTGCATGGCTTCAATCCGGTCATTATTTCGGGTGTCATGTTCATCCGTATGTACGAATGGCTGACGGTGTTCATTCTGCTTTGCGCCTGCCTGCATGTGCGGGCGGTATTGGGGCGGAAGAAATTCCTCCTCCCTTTGATGGTTGTGAATTATCTCGGTTTCCTAACCCAGTATTATTACATTATCTTTCTGTTTTTCATGGCGGTGGGATTCTGTCTGTGGAATTTGGCGCCTTGCGTGGGGAGAAAAGAAGATGACAGTCCGGGGACCCACGATTGGCGGGGCGGGAGATTTATCATACGAAAAGAGGTTTTGGGGAAATGTGTGGTATCCTGTGTGAAATATGGCGCTGCCTGCGGCGTTTCCCTTTTGCTGGCGGTTTTCAGTTATCCGGCGAGTCTTGCCCATATTTTCCGGGGATACCGCGGCACGGGAGCAGTTTCCGAATTTCTGGATGCGGCGAATACCGGCGAACGGCTTGGTTTTTTCCTTGGATTGGCGGACGAATACCTGTTTGACGGTTATTTTTTGCTGTGGTTTGCGGCCTTTGCCGTGATGGGCGTTATGGTGTATCGGAAAAGGAAAAAGGGGGAAAAGGCGGAAAATGCGGTAGGAACCCGTACCCGCTCCGGTGTGGAAAAGACTGCGGCAAGCGCGTATGGTTTGCTGTTGTTTGCGGTTTGCGGCTATTTCTTTACGGTGTCCAAAACAGCGCTCCTTTTGTATGAAACATCCAACCGTTACCAGCTTCCGGTGTATGGGATTATCATGCTGTTGACAGTGGCGGCGCTGTCCGGTTTATGGAAAGAGTTCGTCCGGCTTTGGTACCGGGGAAACGGCAAAACGTCAGGGCGCTTTGCCGCGGCGGGCGGCGTACTGCTTTGTTTTCTGCTGCTTGCAGGGGATTTCCATGAGATTGCGTCCGGCAAGATGATTTTTCTGTACGAGGAGGAACAGGAGGACGTGGCTTATGCAAGGGAAAACGCCAAGGTACCGGTAGTTGTTCTTTACAATGAAGCAACGCCTTATCATATTTGGTGGCGCTCCCAGGAATTGATGGAGTATGACAGGATTTATTTCGCCAGTCAGGGAAATAAGGAGCGGATTACCGACGGGGTAATCTGCGGTAGCGGGAAACTGATTGTCTATGCCGCAGACTATGACACGAAGGAAGAAAGCCTGCGGATGATATTGGAATCCAACGAAGGGCTTAAAGATTACCGCTTGGTTTCGCAGAGATCCCTTTGGAGCGTGTATGAGTTTGAATGAAAAGGTTAATTCCGTTTTGGTAAAGGCAGCTTTAATGCTTGGTCTGATGCGTGTTTGTTTCTTTGCTTAACAGCTTTACCCCCAATACGGTAGCGGGAATCCGTTCACCCGGCGCAAGGTTTGAAAGCACTACAACCGCGGTTTCCGTTTGGAGGCTGAAGCCGATATAGCAGTTATAATTTCCGGTACCGCCGTTATGCCATATAATGTCGTTTTCCTCATCAATAATCCAGGACATCCCTATCCCGTCCATACGGATGCCCATGGTTTCGTAATCCTTGGTAGATGCATGGATGGCTTCAAGACTTTTATGGCATCCGGAGAAATACGGATTACTGTCGAGCTGCATTTGTGCGTAGGAAAGCATATCCGATATATTTGACGTGACGGCGCCTGCCGGTAAATAAGCGTCATCTGTTTTCCAATTCCAATAATTACCGAGGTCGCCGCCCTGACCGAAAATTCCCGTACCGGTCAGACATAATTCGTTTTTGATAAAGTCATTTACCAAGACCGTATAGTCGGTATCATAGACTGACTCCAAAACATGACAAATAAATGAAATTTCATAATCCGTCATCCCATCAAATAAAAAA